>DASUXU010000063.1:0-12920 GCA_036377735.1 Longimicrobiales bacterium | reverse complement strand
GCGCGCCGAAGATGCGCGCGCGCGCACGCCCGAGCAGCTCCGCACGCTGATGAATGGAACGCGCTCGCGAAGCGCGGCGATCCGTGCGATCAGCATCCGCGCGCTCGGCCGGCTGCAGCGGCCCGGCCTCGCCGATTCGATTCTCACCGCTGCAACGGATCGCGATGACCTCGTGCGCGCAGAAATGGCGATGGCGATCGCGCGCGCCTACACCGGTGCCGCTGTGCCTGCTCGTTATCGCGAGCTTCTGCTGGACGCTCTGGCGCGCGAGACGGACAGCCAGGTGGTGGGCGCCTTCGCGGAAGCGCTGGGGCTGCTGCGTCATCCGGACGTCGCCGCGGTTCGTCTGACGGCCAGCCGGCTGATCGCGACGCGGCCGACTGACATGACGTTCGACAACGGGCCACGCATTTCCGACGACCGACTCGGCATCGTGCGCGGCCTTTACTTCCTTGCCCGGCAGCCCCCCGCACTGCGCAGGGGTCTCGACACCGCGAGCGCGTATCTCGTGCAGCTCGCGACCAGGCGTCCTCCGGTTGCCAGCGCGCAGGGCACACGAATCCGGACTGTCGCCGCGCAGACAATCGCGCTCGCAGGTCTCGGGGATTCTGCCATTGCGCGGACGCTGCTCGAGGATCCCGATCCCCTCGTCCGGCGTGAGGGCGTCGCACTTGTCGGCACGCTGAGGGACACCGCATCCGTGCGGGTGCTCAACGCGCGCGCACTGGGCGACGGCTTCTGGATGGTACGGCACGACGCACTTCGGCAGTATGCGACGCGCGTTCTGCGCAACGGTGCGTGCAGCGAGCTCCTGCCGTTCGCGCGCGACGCGCGTGCAGACCGGTCGGAGCGCGAGGTCCATGTCAGGCTGGCCGCCATCGAGCTCATGGCCGGGCCGTGCTCGGCGGACGCGGCCACCATCGCATATCTCGATTCGGTTGCAGGCAGATTGCGCTCGGATGGCACTGGCTGGCATGCGCCTGCGCGAGCCCTCCTTACTCTCGCAGCGAAGGACCCGGCCGCTGCCGCGAGGCGGCTGCCGCTGTTCGTCGCATACGGAAATCCGTTCGTCCGCACACATGCCGCCGCCGCCGCTGGGATTCTGCGTGACATTCCTTCGCTGCGCATCCTGGCAGGGGATCGCAGCCCGAATGTGCGGACAGCCGCGGTTCAAGGGCTCGCGCGTACGACGGGCCACGCGGCCGACAGCATCTATACCGCGCAGCTTGCGCTTGACGACAGCCAGCTGCTGATGGCTGCGGCGGCCGCGCTGAACGACAGCATGGGATATGCGGCGGGCGCGGTCGTGGTCGACTCGACACGCTATCGTCCGACAATGAGAGGCGCACTCGATGCGCTCGACCGGGTGACGAAGCTGCGCAGCGAGACATCGCGCGACGGACGGATGGCGCTGCTCACACTGATCGGCTCGCTGCCGGCGGCCGCGGCGGGCCCGCCCGTCGACCGGCTCACGCCGTATCTGAGGGATTTCGACGAAGTCATCGCGGCGAAGGCGGCAGATCTGATCGGCGCATGGACCGGCACCCGGCCGCAACCCGCGCCACAGCCGCTGTCGGAGTCGGTGCGCATTCCCACCTTCGCCGAAGCACAGCGCATCGCGCGAGCCACGTACGTGCTGGAACTCGCGACAGGTGACACACTCGCCCTCCGGCTCTTCCCGTTCGAAGCGCCCGTGAACGCGGCGCGGTTTGCGCAGCAGGCAGCCGACGGCTGGTTCGACGGCCTCACACTGCACCGAGTCGAGCCGAGCTTCGTGGTGCAGGGCGGATCACCCGGCGCGAACGAGTACGCGGGTGCACGGCTGTTCAGCAGGGACGAGCTGGCCCGTCCCAACTGGCGCGGTACGATCGGTCTGTCGACGCGCGGCCACGACACGGGCGATTCGCAGATCTACTTCAATGCGATCGACAACGTCCGGCTGGACCCGTCCTATACTGTGTTCGGTGAGCTGCTGGATGCGGCGGCTGCCGCGGATGACATTCTGGAGGGAACCGTGATCAGGCGGGTGCGCATCCGCTGACGCGCACCCTTCCGTCAACGTCTGGTCACACGCTGGCCCATGGATCCTGGTCCATCCACGTCATGTCGCGCGGCGAGAACAGGAAGACCAGGCCGCCATTGGCGATCATCGGGATCAGCCGGCGCGCGCGGAACTGTTCCATCGCAGGGCAGCCTTCGCTGCGGCCGGCACCGGAGGCGGTGACATAAGGCGCGCCGTGCACGACGACGCCGCGTGCGCGGGCATTGCTGTTGTAGCGGCCGGACACGCCGTCCATGCGCATGCCGATCGAAGAATAGCGGACGCCGCCGGACTTCCCCGTGAAGTCGTACGTCTCGCCGGCCACGTACAGGCCGAGCGACGTGGACGCACTGCCCGACACGTTTGAGAACCGTGTCGGCACACCGTTCTTGCCCTTCGACGAGCCGCGGCCGTGCGCCACGATGAATGGTCCGTCCACGACCGTGAGCGACTGCATGTCGAACACGTAGCCGCGCGGCGTCTGGTTGTCGAGGCCGTAATCGACGAAGTAGAGGTACGGCTTGAATGAGCGGGACGGATGCTGCTCGTGATACTTGTAGTATGCGGTGAACGCCATGCGCAGTGCGTCGTCATGGCTGGTGCGCCGGACATCGTCACGAAGCGCGCTGAGCGCGCTGCTCACCGATGCTGCGACCTCAGCTGATACTTCTTCTGCCGGTTCGCCGAAGAGCGCGAGCGGGGCCGGCGGACTGAACGGCGACGGCATGTCGGCGTGCACGCGCGCAGCAGGTACGAAGACGATTGTCCCCAGGACAGCGGCAATGAGGGAATGACGCATTTGATCTCCATGACTTCTGGAGCGCAATCGAGCAGCGGCGCTCTTGAACGGATTGTCTGTGTGGTATTGCCCGGGGAGTTTCCACGATAACATTCCATGATCGGGATGTCCATTCCGATCACGGATTACTCGAGTGATGATAAAAAATGCGCGGTCGAGATGTTCCCGATCCGGACACAGAATTACTCCTCGCCGAATGGGACGGCGACTGGGGCGGTGTACCGCCATTCGACCGGGTGTCGGTTGCGGCGTTCGAGCCTGCAATCGAGGCGGCGATGGCCGCGAACCTGGATGAGATAGAGCGCATCGCGGCCAACCCCGAACCGCCGACGTTCGAGAACACACTCGCAGCAATGGAGCGGGCGGGCCGGCCGCTCGACCGGGTGCTCGCGGTGTTCGGCGTCTGGTGCTCGAACATGAGCACCCCCGCGGTCCAGGAGGCCGAGCGCACGCTGGCCCCGCGCCTCGCGGCTTTCTCGGACCGGATCACGCAGAACGAGGCGCTGTTCCGTCGTATCGAGGCCGTCCAGGAATCGCCCGCGAAGTCGTCCCTCGGCGCAGAGCAGCAGCGGCTGGCCTGGCTCTACCACACGAACTTCGTCCGCGCTGGCGCGCGGCTGAATGCGGCCGACAAGTCAACGCTCTCGGGGATCAATCAGCGGCTCGCCGCGCTGTTCACGCAGTTCAGCCAGAACATCCTGGCGGACGAGGCCGGCTACCACCTGGTGCTGGAGAAGCAGGAGGACCTGGCCGGACTGCCGCAGTCGCTCCGCGATGGCGCGGCCGCCCTGGCCGCCTCGAAGGGGCTCGATGGCAAGTGGGTGATCAGCAACACGCGCTCGTTCATGGAACCCTTTCTCACGTGGTCCGATCGCCGCGACCTCCGCGAGCGCGGCTGGCGCATGTGGGTGAACCGCGGCGACAACGGGGACGAGCACGACAACAAGGCGATCATCACGGAGATCCTCGCCCTGCGCGCAGCGCGCGCGAAGCTCCTCGGCTACGACACGCACGCGCACTGGCGGCTCGAGACCTCGATGGCCCGCACACCGGATCGGGCACTGCAGCTCATGCGTGATGTCTGGACGCCGGCGGTCGCGCGCGTCCGGGAGGAAGTCGCGGACATGCAGGCGATCGCAGATGCCGAGGGCAGCGGCGTGCGGATCGAGCCGTGGGACTACCGCTATTACGCCGAGAAGGTGCGCAAGGCGAGGTATGACCTCGACCAGAACGAGGTGAAGCCGTACCTGCAGCTCGAGCACCTGCGCGCCGCGATGTTCCACGTCGCAGACCGACTGCTCGGCTTCACGTTCAAGCCCGTGGAGAACGTCCCCGTCTACCACCCGGACGTGCGCGTGTGGCGCGTGGTGCACCGCGACGGACGGCATGCCGGGCTTTGGTACTTCGACCCGTACGCGCGTGACGGGAAGCGGTCGGGCGCGTGGATGAGCGCGTTCCGGTCGCAGGAGAAGTTCGACGGCGCGGTGACGACCATCGTCTCGAATAACTCGAACTTCGTGAAGCCCCGCCCCGGCGAGGCAGCGCTGCTGTCGTGGGACGATGCGGTGACGCTCTTCCACGAGTTCGGCCACGCACTGCATGGTCTGTCCTCGGACGTCGCCTATCCCTCCCTGTCCGGGACCGCCGTACCACGCGACTACGTCGAATTCCCGTCACAGCTCCTGGAGCACTGGCTCACCACGACCGAAGTGCTGCGCCGGTTCGCACTCCACTACCAGAGCGGTGCGCCGATCCCCGACGATCTCGTCCGGCGCATCGACAACGCGTCGAAATTCAACCAGGGCTTTGGCACTACGGAATACCTGGCGAGCGCCATCATCGACCTCGAGCTGCACCTCGCCGGCGACGTGACCATCGACCCGGCGGCATTCGAGCGCGATGCACTGCAGCGACTGGGCACACCGCGCGAGATCGTGATGCGACACCGGACACCCAGCTTCCAGCACGTGTTCGGCAGCGACGGCTACTCGGCAGGTTACTACAGCTACCTCTGGGCGGATGTCCTCGTGGCCGATGCCTGGAACGCCTTCCTCGAGGCGAGCGGACCGTACGATGCCGGCGTTGCAGCAAGTCTGGTTACGCATGTATTCTCGCGCGGCAACACGATCGACCCCGCAGACGGATATCGCGCGTTCCGCGGCCGCGACCCGGACATCACGGCTCTGCTCGAGAAGCGCGGCTTCGCCTAGCGGAGGTGTTGTGCGACGGCGTCACGGATGGTGTCGGAGGAAAAGCCACGCCGGGCGAGATAGGCAGTGAATCGACGTTGCAGCTTCTGCCGGTCCTCCGGCGACGACGCCGCGGTGTCGTGCGTGCGCAGCCACTTGGCGGCGACATCGGCGCACAGCTCCTGCTCACTTACGGAATCGTGCTGCATTACGCGGTCAATGGCAGCGCGTGCGACGTCCGGCGACACGCGCTTGCGCGCGAGCTCGGCTGCAAGCGCACGGGGGCCGCGCGGCCGCAATCGCACGCGGTCCCGCACCCACGCCTCGGCGAAGGCGGCATCATCGAGATAGCCCAATCGCTGTGATTCGGAGATGGCCCAGTCGATCGCGGGCTGCGAGTAACCCTTGCGACGCAGGCGGTCCGTCAGCTCGCCGGTCCCGCGGGCGCGGGTGCCCAGCAGTGACAGGGCCGCCTGTTTTGCCTTCCACGCTTCGTCCGCCGCGATCAGCCGCTCGAGCATCGCTTCATCGACGGTCTGACCGATACGCAGTCGCTCAGTCGCAACGACATCCATCGCGATGCCGCAGCGGAATTCGCCGTCGACGTAGAGATTGAGACGGTCGGGTGAGCGGCGCTGCGCCTTCAGCGCGGTGATCGTGCCGCTCACCCGACGCTCCGTTCAATGCATTGCGGGCTGGTGATCCTCCAGTCGCCCGGCGTACGTGACGCCGACCTCCCAGCCCATGTCTGCGTCACGCGGCGGTTCGGATCCCGGCAGGATCGGACGCACCATGCAGCCGACGATGCGGCCGAGACCGCGCGCCGCTTCGATGCGCGCGAGGATCGCACGCGTGGCTCGACGACTTCCCGTGAAGCGCAGCAGACGCCTGCGCAGTTCCTGGTCCGACGCGGTGACTTCGCCATTCAGCAATAGCATCCGGAGCATTCATACCTCCCTGTTCGGGAGCCATGCGCTTGTTGCGTTGGAATCGTGCGGCTGCAGACGGGAAGGCACTGCTGTGCTGAAGCTGGTCGAGCCGCGAACGCGTCAGCGCTGCCGGCTCCTTCCACGCTTCCCTTCTCGCCTGCGGGGTTAGCTGACGGGTTAGGAGAGGGAAATCTCCCCCTGCGGTTCCGCGGTCCTCCGCGAATCTCCGCAGGTACACCCCGACTATCCTGGGTCCCCCGCCGCACGGCTTCCGCCGCGCGCTCGGCTCTGTGGCTCGGGCGGGTTGACCGCCCTGCTTCGAACATAGCCCCTTTTCCGTCGCATTCAACCCTTGCAGCTCCAGTATCGTAGCGCCCACGGTGTACCACCATGGCAGAATGCGACATCTGTTCTTGACAGGGGCGTGAATTCTGCACTACTCATCCGCGCCCCGGAGTCGCCAGAGGCTGGCCGGCTCCAGATGTCGAGACCGGAGGAAATCTGTGCGCCGCAAGCTTGTACTCGTGATCGATGACAATGAGGCAGAGCGGAAGCTCTACGGTGGCCTGCTGTGGTACAACGGATTCGACGTGTCGCTCGCAGTCACCGGTGAGGATGGTCTCCGCCTGGCCCACGATCAGTCGCCCGACCTGATTCTGCTGGACATGATGCTGCCGGGAATCAACGGCGTGGAAGTCTGCCGCACGCTGAAGGCCGACCCGCGCACGAGCAACGCGCCGGTCGTTGCGCTGTCGGGCCGGCCGCGGAACGAGATGGGAACCATGGCAACGCGCGCGGGCTGTGTGCAGTACCTCGAGAAGCCCATCAGTCCGATCAATGTACTTTACGAGATCGAGCGCCTGATCGGCCGCGCCGCGTAAAGACACGCCTTCAGCGCTCCTTGTGATAGAGCCGCATCGCGACCGGCAGGGCGAATGCGACGATGACCGCGGATGCAATGAGCACCCATGTCACGTCAGCGCCTGCCGGCCGGCCGTGCATGAGCTCGCGTGACGCGCTCGCCAGCCGCGTTACGGGATTGACCCGCACGAACACCTGAAGCCACCGCGGCATCGTCGACACCTGCACGAAGATGTCGCTCGCGAACGTGAGCGGCATCAGGAACACGAAGCTCATCGTCATGACCGACTCGGGCGTCTTCACGAGCATCCCGACGATGATCCAGAGCCACGCGAGCGCGAAGCAGAACACCTGCACGAGCGCGAATGCAGCCAGCACGCCGAGAAAACCGCCGCCCGGCCGGAATCCGAGAATCAGGCCGATGATGAGGATGAGCGCGCCCGCTACGGAGTAGCGGAACACGTCGCCCGCCAGTGCGCCGAAGAGCGGTGCGGGCTGCCACATCGGGAGCGAGCGGAAGCGGTCGTACAGCCCCTTCTGTATGTCCGTATTCAGACCCACACCGGTGTAGACCGTGATGAATACCACGGTCTGCACGAGGATGCCGGGCAGAAGATACTGGATGTACTCGCGCGGCGAGCCGCCGAGCGCGCCACCGAAGATGTAGGTGAATAGCAGCGTGAACATGATCGGTGTCACGGTGACGTCGAACAGCTGAAACGGCACGTGCTTGATCTTCAGCATGGCACGCCATGCGAGCGTGCTGACGGCGGCAATGGGCGAGGCGGGACCAGGCCGCATGCGACCGGTCAGCGCAGCGCGCTCCTTCATCGCACGCGTCCCCATCATCTCAGTCGCCATGCTTCCCCGCCCTTTCCACATCTTCGGCCGGCCGGCCCGTGAGCGCGAGGAAGACCTCGTCCAGGCTCGGGCGTCCAACCGATATCTCCGCGATGTCGATGCTCTCTGCGTTGAGCGCTGCGAGGATTCCCGCCGCCTGCCCGTTGTCATCCAGCCGCGCTGAGATCATTCCGGCGTCCTCGGACGGCAGAATGCGATCACCCAGCGCACGTGCAATCACGGCTTCCGCACTCGTCTGCTGCTGCGGATCGGCGAGTCTTACGTGCAGCGCGTTCGAGCCGACGGACGCCTTGAGCTCCCGGCTCGTTCCCTCCGCGATCACCCGCCCGTGATCGATCACTGCCATGCGTTCCGCCAGACGGTCGGCCTCGTCGAGGTACTGCGTCGTCAGCAGGACCGTCGTGCCTTCTCCGGCAATCCGCCGCACCAGATCCCATACCTGGTTGCGGCCGCGCGGGTCGAGACCGGTCGTCGGCTCGTCGAGAAACAGGATCTCGGGAATTGCCACGAGGCTCGCGGCAATGTCGATCCGCCGTCGCATACCGCCGGAATACGTTCTGACCTGGCGACTGGCCGCCTCATCGAGCTGAAACGCATCGAGCATCTCATCCGCACGTGCGCGCGCATCACGCCAGGAGAAGCCGAGCAGGCGGCCAACGAGCACGAGGTTCTCGCGGCCCGTCAGGTCTTCATCGACCGATGCATACTGCCCCGTCAGACTCACCTTCTCGCGCACGGTCCTCGCCTCGCGGACCACGTCGTGTCCAAGCACACGCGCCGATCCGCCATCGGGACGCAGCAGCGTCGCAAGGATGCGCACCGTCGTCGTCTTGCCGGCGCCGTTCGGACCGAGAAGTCCGTAAACGGATCCCCGGGCGACGTGCAGATCGATGCCGTTCAGCGCCTGCGTGTCGCCGAAGGACTTCGTCAGGCCGTTCGTTTCTATGGCCGTCATTTCTCTTTGGTGGATGGTTTACGACAGGAGCGCTGCAAGCTCGGGAAGGATGTCGCCTACACGCCCTTCCACTTTGACACATGCGACGTCATCTCCGCGCGTCGGCCCGATGTTCACGATCGCGACCGGTCTCCCGCATTCGGCAGCGCGGTGAATGAATCGGCGGCCGGAGTAGACTGTCAATGACGACCCGGCGACCAGCAGGATATCGCCCTCATCGAACAGCCGCCATGCGTCGTCGACGCGCGCACGCGGCACATTCTCGCCGAAGAACACGACGTCCGGCTTCATCACACCGCCGCACGTCCCGCATTCCGGGATGACGAACGATTCCAATGCTGCGTCGGGGATTTCCATGTCGCCGTCCGGCGCCGGCTCCGCACGCGTTGTGTCTGCGTTCACCCGCCAGTCCGGATTCGCCGCGAGCAGGCGGGCCTGGTAGCTGGCGCGCGTCTCGAGTGTGGTGCACGCGAGGCAGCGCACGTCCGCGAGGGCGCCGTGCAGCTCGATCACCCGCCGGCTGCCCGCAGCGTGATGGAGGCCGTCCACGTTCTGCGTGATGACGCCACTGATGACGCCCGCGTGTTCCAGCTCAGCGAGTGCGACGTGGGCCGCGTTCGGGCGGGCGTTTGCCATGCGGGGCCAGCCGATCGCGCTGCGCGACCAGTAGCGCACACGCGCGGCCCTGCTGCGGACGAACTCCTGATACTGGACGGGTGGACGGCGAACGATACGTCCGGGACTGCGGTAGTCGGGAATGCCGGACTCGGTGCTGCACCCCGCACCCGCAAGCACGACCGCGCGTCGGCCGCGGAGCAGGCGCGCCAGTGATTCCACGTCGCCCGCTGCCGCGGCCGGACTCGCGTCAGACAATTCGCCTCACTGAATACGGAATACGATCGGCACCTGTACCCAGACCGACACCTTGCGGTCCTGCACCTGCGCCGGGAAGAACTCCATCACATCCGCGACCTTCGCCGCCGCCGAATCGAGCGCGGCGAACCCGCTCGACTTGAACACCTGGTACTTCACGGCACGGCCCGTCTCGTCGATATAGAACCACATCGTCGTCGTGCCGGCGATCCCCGCGTCGCGCATGGTCGTCGGATAGTTGCGCGAGATCGACGTCTCGACTTCCTTCGCGTTCTTCAGCCGCGGCGGCTGGTCGAACGGCACGAATGCGGGCGCGCTGCTGATGTCCGATGATCCGTCGTTCACGGCGGGGTCGCCATCGCCGCGGCCACCCGGCACGCCGCGGCCTGTGAAGTCCTCAGGCCGGATCGTTATGCCCACGGTCGGCGCCGGGATCGAGGGCGGTATGACGTCAGGCATCGGAAGCTGAATGAACCCGCGGGCCGCCGGCGCTGACGCCACCGGGGCCGGTACGTCCGCCATCGGCGGCGGCTGAATGAGAATGGGGTCGGGCGGCGCCTTGAGCGAGATCGGGGTCAGCGCCTCGGTCGGCGGGGCCGCCGCTACCCGAGATGTGGCATAGACGAGACCCGCGATGATCATCACGTGCAGCACGACGGAACCCGCCGTCGAAGCGATCGCGCCCTTTCTTTCCTTCTGGGGTCTGCTGGCCACGAGGTGTCCGAACATCTCCGAGCCATCTGCCTGAACCGGTCTCCGCGCCTGATCTCTCATGGCCGTCCTCCTTTTCAACAGTGTGCTGACCCCACCACCACCTGGTTATGCATAATACGGACTCGCTCCCTGCGCTATACAGAATGTTGGGATTCGTGGATACATGTCGAACATCTGCTGACAGAATGCGCAGGTTTGCCGCTTCCATCCCCTTCATTTTGCCGGCGACCTCAGTGCTGCGCTTCGCATCCCCAGCACATATGCGATCCGCGCCACCACGGCGCCGGGTTTGCCGTCGACTTGCCTCCAGGTGAAGCGCAGGACGAGATATCCGGCGGCAGCGAGCGCGGCATCCCGGGCCCGGTCGCTTTCGAAGCGGTTGCGCGACGAATGCCATGCGTACCCGTCCACCTCCACGACCAGTCGCTGCTGCGCCCAGAGAAAGTCGACCTCGTAACCGGCTGCGCGCGCATTCTGCCGCCAGCTCGGCACCTCGTCTTCCACCATGCGCTGGCGTAGACGCTCCTCCGCCTCGGAACGCGACAGCGCGGGGCGACAGTCGTCCCCGAGGACGAGCCGAAGCAGCCCGGCCCCGCGCGTGCGCGGGTGTCGGTCCACGACCGCAAGGACGTCCTCCGGGGTGCACAGCTTCTCGTCCAGCGACCGCGCCACCAGCTGCTCCAGGTGACGCGTGTCCCCCGCACGGCCCAGCTCCACCGCCAGGTCGAGCAGCGTCCGGGCCGGCGTCGTAGTGCGCAGCCCATGGAGGGTGCGCCACTCGCTCGCATGCAGATGGCCGGTTCGCAACGCCTGCACGCCCGGCGCCCGGCCGCTGCTCCCCCGGGGAACGATGATGCGGATGACGTCCGCATCGGCCGCTGCCTGAGTCAGGCCTGAAAGCCTTGCCGCTGTCCAGTGGCTCAGCACCGCGGCGGGGTATCGCAGCAGCACCGCGGTTTCGCGCCACCACTCGGCTGCCGGCCCGCCCAGCTGGTAGACGCCACGGCGCACCGGCCGGAGCCACCGCCGCGCGAGCAGCCCCTCCACCGACCGGGCCGTGGCGCCGGCTCGGAGCAGCTGCTGGCGCGTGACCAGCCCTTGCTGCTCTGCCGCCAGTCTTACCACCCGGTCGACCAATAATGTGTTGTCACTCATAGCGGCTTCCTGTTCCGCGGCGCGCCTGCGCGATCGGGGCTGGTACAGATTCCGACTCCACTGCCTTCGGTCCGGTAACTCTGTACGGGCGCTGCTGTGGGTGGAATGGCCGGTTGGGACGATCAGGCCCGGATGTGAGGTGGGGGTGTGAGGTGCCGGATGTGGTACCGGATGCGAGGTGCCGGATATGAGGTGCCGGATACGAGGTGCCGGATGGGAGGTGCCGGATGGGAGGGGCCGGATGGGAGGTGCCGGATGGGAGGTGCCGGATGGGAGGTGCCGGATGCGGTGGGAAACCGTCGCACTCGATATCGCCGCCGCTCCCCAGGGCGTCGGACACCACCGCGGCGGTGGTTTACGTGCCACGCGGTCGACCCGCCGCCACTCGCCGTGCGACAAAAGCCACCACAGCGGTGGCTGCCGGCCTTTTCCACGCGCAAGAGTGGATCGATGGCGACCAAAACACCTGCCCAATTTTTTGCCGCGAACACACCGGGGTTGTACTGCGAGCATACGGGGGTTGTACTGCGAGCATACGGGGGTTGTACTGAGAGCACCCGGTTTTTGACTGCGATCACGCGGAAAGCAAAAAAAGCTGCGCGTCCGGCGCAGCCCTTTCGATGGCAATGATATCCTGGAATGGTCGCAGTAGGATTTGAACCTACGACCTCACGGATGTGAACCGTGCGCTCTAACCAGCTGAGCTATGCGACCGACGATACTCCCACGGGGAATCGAACCCCGGTTTACGCGCTGAGAACGCGTCGTCCTGGGCCACTAGACGATGGGAGCGTTCGAGCCGCTAAATGTAGTCTAAAAGGGGGGTTGGTCAACCCGGCCGGCCGCCTGACCCCCGCCCGTGAGTGGCCGCTCACGGGCGGGAGGTTCAGGCGACGACGCGCAGTCGCTGCGCGCTACCGTGGGCCTGCGGGAAAGCGTCCGTAGAGCGGATCGGCACGGACTGGAGCATGAGCTCGCGGAACCGGGCGTACAGCACCGGGTCCAGTGTAGTGCCCGACTCGCGATCCATGATCTTGAAGGCTTCGGCCTGGCTCAGTGCGGGGCGGTAGCTGCGCGCACTGGTGAGCGCGTCATAGACATCCGCCACGCACAGGATCCTCGCCGCAAACGGGATCTCCTCGCCCTTGAGCCGGTCGGGATACCCGGTGCCGTCCCACTTCTCGTGGTGGCTGCGCACGAGCGGCCGGATGTCCCACGGGAAGTTGAGCGGTGCGACGATGTCGTCGCCCATGGTCGTGTGGGACTGCATGAGCAGGAATTCTTCGTCCGTCAGCTTTCCGGGCTTGTTCAGGATCTCCAGCGGCACGCCCGTCTTGCCGACATCGTGCAGGAAGCCGCCCATCCGGAACCACGTGAGATCGCGGCCCTTGAAACCGGAAGCTGCCGCGAGTCGCACGGCATAATCCGCGACGCGGCCGCAGTGACCCGCGGTGTAGCGGTCCTTCGCTTCGATCGACTCGGCCCACTGCTCGACGACGGCGAGGTACGTTTCCTCGAGGCCGTCGAGGCGATGGTCGAGCTC
>DASUXU010000062.1:0-24792 GCA_036377735.1 Longimicrobiales bacterium | reverse complement strand
ATCGCACTGCTGATAGACAGACCGCATACGATCGATGCAGACGCGATCCTCGGCTTCGTCGCCCTCTTCGCCCTCGCGCATGGCCGCCAGGAATTCACAGATCGGATCGATGGGATCGAACACCACACGCAGCCCTGCCCGCTTGAGAATGCTCACCATCCAGGTGAGCTCCGGTATGCTGCGAAGTGTCCAGCCGGAAATCCAGACCGTGCTGATCCCTGCCGCACGAAGCCGGAGCGCGAGATACGCGGGCAGCAGATAGGTCCGTCCCCTGATGTCGAGGTCCGGATAGCGAAGTTCGGGCCATTGTACCGGTACACCTTCGTTCGTGCCGGACGCGGGGCGGAGCCAGTGCACCTGCCAGCCGCGCGACGTCAGCTCGCGCGAAAGGTACACCTCGCGGTTGTTGTGAGGAATGTGCAGCCTGGACACGGGAAGAAATGCGATCGACCGCTGCGTCTGTCGGGTCATCATCCGAGCCCTGGCAGACGTTCCGAAGGGATGTCACGCAGAAGCGGCGCAGCGGCATCCTTGGACGAGAGGATGCGCTCGCCGGCCGGCCACGTGATACCGATTTCCGGGTCATCGAATCGGACCGCCGCTTCCACATCCGCGCGATAGACACGCGTGCACTTGTAGGAAACAACTGCGCGTTCCGAGATGACGGCATATCCGTGCGCGAAGCCTTCGGGGATCCACAGTTGCCGGCCGTTCCCGGCGGAAAGAATCTCACCAACCCATTTGCCGAATGTGGGCGATCCGCTCCGCAGATCCACTGCAACATCGAAGACCTCGCCCCACAGTGTCATGACCAGCTTGCCCTGCGCGTCGGCAAACTGATAATGCAGCCCTCGCAATACGCCACGCCTGGACGTGGCGACGTTGTCCTGCACGAACACGGTGGGAATGCCGTGCTCTGCATAGCGGGCAGCATGCCAGGTCTCCCGGAAATCGCCGCGTTCGTCGCGGTAGATATCCGGCTCGACGAGGATGACGTCCGGAATGGCGGTGCGCGTGACCTTCATGTCGAGCCTCGGACGATCATGCGTAGTTGGTCTGCATCCAGGTGCGGTAGCTGCCATCCATCACGCCGCGCCACCACGCCTCATTTGCCAGGTACCAGTCGACGGTGAGGCCGATACCCGTCGCAAAAGTCTGCTGCGGCGCATAGCCCAGCTCGCGTTCGGCACGCGTCGTGTCGATCGCGTAACGGCGGTCATGACCGGGCCGGTCCCTGACGAATGTGATCAGGGACTCGGCAGCGACGCCGCGCGCGCATGGCGATCCCGGAAACCTCGCGGCCAGCGCGCTGTCTGCCGCGAACCGCTCATCAAGAAGACCGCAGAGCGTCCGCACGATATCGATATTCGTCCACTCGTTGCGACCGCCGAGATTGTAGGTCTCTCCCGCCCGGCCACGCGTTATGCAGAGGTCGATACCGGCACAGTGATCTTCGACGTACAGCCAGTCGCGCACATTGAGCCCATCACCGTAGACAGGAAGCGGGCGCCCCTCCAGGATGTTTACGATGATGAGCGGAATCAGCTTCTCCGGGAACTGGAACGGCCCGTAGTTATTGGAGCAGTTGCTCGTCACGACATCGAGGCCATATGTGTGGTGATACGCTCGCACCAGGTGGTCGGAGCTGGCCTTGCTCGCCGAATACGGGGAGTTCGGCGCATACGGTGTGGCTTCCGTGAATGCAGGGTCGGCCGGTCCGAGCGAGCCGTAGACCTCATCAGTGGAAACGTGATGAAAGCGGTGAGGTCGCGGTGAACCGGAAAGCCACGCGCGCCTTGCCGCCTTGAGCAGTGCATGCGTGCCGATCACGTTCGTGCTCAGAAACGCGTCCGGCCCGTGTATCGATCGATCGACATGGCTCTCGGCTGCGAAATGAACAATCGTGTCGATGGCCTCCTCGTGGAGGAGTGATTCCACGAGCGTGTCGTCGGCTATGTCACCGTGAATGAATCGGACGCGGTCATTCAGCTCGACCAGGCTGGCGGGGTTACCGGCATACGTCAGGGCGTCGAGCGCAACGATTCGCGTATCCGGATACCGGCCGAGCCAGTAGCGGACGAAATTGGCGCCAATGAAGCCGGCCGCACCCGTGACGAGCAGTCGGCCGGGCATATGCTGGGCTTCCGTCACGGCGTTACTCTGCATAAAAGATTTCCTGTCGGTCGTCGAGGATCGACAGCAGGTACTGGCCATACCCGCTCTTGCGCAGAGGTTGAGCGATGCGGGAGAGCTGCTCGCTATCGATGAAGCCGCGCCGCCACGCAATCTCTTCCGGGCAGGCGACCTTGAGTCCCTGTCGCTCCTCGATCACGCGGATGAAGTTGGCCGCATCGAGCAGTGACGCATGCGTTCCCGTGTCGAGCCAGGCTGTCCCGCGGTGAAGGATCTGCACGTTCAGGTCACCACGCTGAAGGTAGGCATTGTTCACGTCCGTGATCTCGAGCTCTCCGCGCGGTGACGGCTTTACCTGCCTCGCGATCTCGATCACGTCATTGTCGTAGAAATAGAGACCTGTTACCGCGTAATTCGAGCGCGGCTGCTCCGGCTTTTCCTCGATGCTGATCGCACGCCCGCTCGCGTCGAACTCGACCACGCCGTACCGCTGCGGATCGCTGACATAATAGCCGAACACGTCCGCACCATGCTGCCGGGCGGCCGCGCTCATAAGCTGGTCCGTGAGGCCGCCGCCGTAGAAAATGTTGTCACCCAGCACCAGGGCGGCGGGTTTAGAGGCCAGGAATTCCGCACCGATTATGAACGCCTGTGCGAGACCTTCGGGGCGCGGCTGCACCGCATACTCGATCGACATGCCCCACTGGCTTCCATCCCCGAGCAGGTGCTGGAACAACGCCTGATCATGAGGCGTCGTGATGATCAGAACGTCCCTGATGTCCGCCAGCATGAGGGTGCTCAGCGGATAATAGATGAGCGGCTTGTCGTAGATCGGCATCAGCTGTTTGCTGACCGATGCGGTCAGCGGGTGCAGTCGCGTGCCGGAACCACCTGCAAGCACGATCCCTTTCCTGGCCATTGAGTCTCCTGATCGGTTACCGACTCACTCGTGCCGCGTCGGCGCGGCAGCGAGGCCCTGCATGACTCTGTTATGGCACAGGCCTGGCCGCAGCGCCGCTGTTCCGGTTCAGCAGCATGCCGAACCAGCGCGCCCGCTCCATGGCAACTCTTGCCAGGTCGCGTCGCAGCTGAACAGGAAGCATTCCCGGCCCGGCCACGAGCGCAGCGCAGAACGCAATGAAGATCAACGTATTCACGGCCACGGAAGCGATGATCGGGTCCGGCGCAAGCATCGACAGCCCCCAGGCCGCCGCACCCAGCAGCATCATGTTCGTGGCCCGTCGCCACGGCAGCTTCATCGGATAGAGCTTCTCCGACCTCAGCGTGATCCAGACCAGGCGTGAGCCGAAACCGAGCGCCGTGGCAAGCGCGGCGCCGACGCCGCCGAACGCCGGGATCAGCACGAGGTAGCCGATCGTAATCATCACCGCAGATATCGCGGTCCCCGTCGCTATGTCACCGGTCTTCGAATGGAGCAGCAGTCCCAGGTTCGAGAATCCGGACCAGTTCTGGAACACGTAGCCAAGCATGACGATCGGAACGATGATGTACGCACCCCAGAACTCCGGATTCGACATCAGCCGCAACACGTCGTGCACATAGATCGAGATGCCCACCATTACCAGCGTGAGCGCGGCGGTCAGCATCAGGAACACATCCCGGTAGCGCTCCCGCGCATCCGGCTGCTTCGCCACGAGATACTTCTCCGAATTCCAGATCCCGAAAAACGGATCCCCGACGATGAAGGACAGGAGAAAGCCGAATCGATACCCCAGCGCATAGACACCCACCTCGTCCAGTCCGCCGCCGAACACCCGCAGAAAGTACCGGTCGCCGAACGTCATGTAGAACGAGATCATGCTCGTAATGATCAGCGGCGCGCTGAACCCAACCATTGCGCGCGCCTTCTCCATACTGAAGTGCAGACCCGTCCGCGACAGCGTGTACCAGAGGAGCGGTATCGTGATCACGACAGAGGAGATCAGAGAGCTCATGATCACCCCGTCGACAGCCATCTGCCTTCCTACGACGAAGTAGATATTCAGGGAAAGCTGTACCACGAGCTTGATGGTGCTGAACCCGACGTAGAGCCACGGCCGCTGCTGCGCCCGCAGGTACGTCATGACCATCTCGGTAAGGCTCTGGAATACCAGAGTAAACGAGAAGATGGCCAGCTGGCGGGACGCTCCGGACGTTCCGAATACGGCAGCCGAGATCGGGCCGGCAGCTATTACCAGGACGACTACCGCAATCGCATTCAGGCCGCCCACCATCGCGAGCGCGGTGGAGATGACGCTGTTCTGCTGGTCGGGGTCCTCCGTGTCGTAATAGAACCGGAAGACCGCCTCGGCAATGCGAAGCCCGAAGAGAATCGCCGCAAAGTCCAGCACCATCGACAGGAGCTCGAGCGTCCCGTAGTGCTCGGGACTCAGGTAGCGCGTGTAGATGGGGAGCATGATGAAGCTCACCATGCGGCGCATGATGTTGCCGGCCAGGTAAATCGTCCCGTGCGAGACGATCTTCGATCCTGAACTGCTCAAATGTCCTATCTATCTCCCCGCCCCGCGCCAGGGTCTGTCCCTGGCGAGTGGGTCGTAATGTAGCGCTGCCGCATCAATCTTCACCTGAGGACTGTTGCGGCAAAACAACACATTAGCCCTCCCGAGAGCCCGACTGCGCAATCAGTGAAGGCATGCCATCCACGCCAGAGGGCGCCGCCGTGCGAAAACCCGCACGGAAAGCGCAACCTTGCCGGGACCCCGGCGGCGTCGCCACGTGGTATTTCTCTTGCCAATGGGGCGCACGAAGGTCAACAATCATGCCCCTTCTGTCTCCCCCCGCGCAGGACTGGCCGGGATACCGCCAGGGGACCGGCAGCGGCAAAATTACAAAGCAGGACAGATGAAGATACCCGATGCCTCGGGTCTTCTGATCGTGGCCAACTGGCGATCAGACGTGGGGTATGCATGGTGGTTCATGGAGAGGATCTGGGTTGCCCTTGCGGAGGCGTTCAGCCGCCATGGCGGGCATACGCACATCATTTATCCGAGGCTGCTCAGTGTCCCCGCGCGTATCGCTGGAGCGAGGATAGCGACGCACGAGCTGGACTTCTCGGACCGGTCGCCGGGTAATCTCAGTCGGCTCCGTGAACTGATTCAGCGCGAGCATATCAAAGCCGTCTACCTGACGGATCGCAACCCGCTGGATCCGATCTACGCGCTGCTGCGCGGGTGGGGCGTGCAGCGCATCGTGATCAATGACCAGCTGCCGGGCGACCGGACGATCTCGCGCGCTAAGGTCGCGTTCAAGGCGCTCGCTCACCGCCTGCGCCTTTTTTCGGGCGACCTCTACATCGCGCCGTCAAAGTTCGTCATGGACCGGTTCAATCGGGTCTACGGTATCCCGTCCGACCGGTGCCTGCTGATTCCGAACGGGATCGAGCCGATCGACCCTGCAACTGCCGATCGCAACCACGTCCGTCGTGAGTTCGGTATCCCGGCCGACGCGAAGATTGTCACGTCGCTGTCCCGCGCAGTACACTACAAGGGCATCGGCTTCATCATCGACTGTGCAGACCGCCTGGTAAATGGTGAGGGCCGCGCTGACCTGTATTTCGTACACTGCGGCGACGGGCCTGATCTGGAGGAGTTCCGCGGAAGGGTGCGGGCCCTGGGGCTGGAGCACCGGTTCTTCCTGCCGGGCGCGCGTCCGGATTACAGGATGATCCTGGCGGGGAGCGACGTTGCGATGCATGCGTCGCAGGGCGAGGGCTTTTCACTCGCGGTTCTGGAGTGCATGTCGGCCGGGCTGGGAATGCTCGTGCCGGACAACAGCGGCAACCGTGAGGCAGTGGAGCACAACGTCTCAGGATACTGCTACGTTCCCGGAGACGTGGACGAGGGTGTATCTTCGCTCCGGCGGCTGCTCGATGACGACACCGAGCGTCAACGCCTGGGCGCCGCCGCGCGGGCCGCCGTACTCGAGAAGTTCACCCTGGATCACACACTCGCGTCGTTTCAGCAGACGGCCGGGCGCGTGCTGTGCGGCGAAGTCTGACCTGCCAGGTCGAACGACTCCCAATCGCCGGTAACAAATCCGTGGCTCACACGGGACTTACTTCTTTTCGAGGTATGCATGACAGACGGTGAAGAATTCATCGTATTCGGCTCTCCAGACATCCGTGATGCAGAAATACAGGAAGTAGTCGAGACCATGCGCAGCGGCTGGCTCGGCACCGGACCGCGCACCGCACGGTTCGAAAAGGAGTTCGCGGCTTATGTGGGCGCTCCTCACGCGTCGGCGGTGAATTCATGTACGGCTGCACTGCACCTGAGCCTGCTGGCCGCGGGTGTGGGTCCCGGCGATGAAGTAATCACAACACCGCTCACGTTCGTGGCGACGGTGAACGCGATCGTGCACACGGGTGCGACTCCCGTTCTTGCGGACATCGATCCGGTGACGCTCAATATCGATCCTGCGGAAGTGGCCCGGCGTATCACTCCACGCACGCGCGCAATCGTGCCGGTGCATTTCGCGGGGCGGCCGTGTGACATGGACAGCCTGCAGGCGCTGCGAAAGCAGCATAACCTGCTCATGGTTGAGGATTGTGCGCACGCGGTAGAAACGGAGTATCGCGGCCGTCGCGTCGGGACCTTCGGCGACTTCGGCTGCTACAGTTTCTACGTGACGAAGAACATCACCACGGGCGAAGGCGGCATGATCGTCACACAGCGCGGCGAGGATGCCGACAAAGTGAAGATCCTGGCGCTGCATGGCATGAACAAGGATGCCTGGAAACGCTTTTCGGATGCGGGCTATCGACACTATTACGTCGACACCCCCGGTTTCAAGTACAACATGATGGATCTTCAGGCGGCGATCGGCATACACCAGCTCCGCCGGATCGACGAGATGTGGGAACGCCGCCGTCATGTGTGGGACCGTTACAATGCAGCTTTCGCCGACCTGCCGCTCCGCACACCCGCCGCGCCGGATCCCGACACGCGTCACGCCTATCATCTGTACACACTGATCCTCGATCAGGATGCGGTGGCGCGCGATGAGTTCCTGAATCGGATGACGCTCGACCGCGTCGGTGTCGGGGTGCACTACCTGAGTGTGCCTGAACACCCGTACTACCAGCGCGCGTACGGCTGGTCTTCGAGCGACTGGCCTGTGGCAGAATCCACGGGGCGCCAGATCGTCAGCATTCCGATCTCCTCGAAGCTCACGGATCCCCAGATCGAGCGGATTATCGCGGCGGTCCGTCGCAACATTTTCCGCGAGGCGGGCACACGGATGTCTGCAACGCAGGAGATCGCGGGATAGATCGCCTGCTGAAGCGCAGCGGGCGCTCTCCTGAGCGCGTCATGTCTGATCCGTCCTCCGCAGCTGGGCTGCTGGGCCGTGTACTGGGGCTTCAGCGGTCTACGCCGGTCTACGCCACGTCATCGTTCAGTGAGTGGCTGCCCTCCGGGGGACCGCCGCTTTGGCCGCCCTCTGCGCAGGCCGGACTGGTGCTCATCGACACGGCAGATATTCGGGATCGGCATACCCATGCGGAGCTGCGGCCCACCCTTGTCACGCAGCACCAGGCGGCGTTCATCCTGGGACGGGCCGCCCCGCACGGCGTGCTGCGTCGGCTGTCTCTGCGTCGAATCCTGCGACGCCGGCAGGACAGGCAGACCTCCAGCCAGATCGAGCAGAGCCTGGGAATTCCCCGGGAGGGTGTGTTCGTCAGCCGGCTCGGATTCCAGGACGAATCCGGCATCCCATCAGAATTCAGCGTTTCGCAGCCGGGGGCAGGGGGTGGAACGGCTTTGCTGGTGACGCGTGCGCCCGCATTCAGCGGCGGACTATGGTCCGCGCTTGCCGAGCGCCTGGCGGATTCTCCATGCGGCGTGACCGAGCTGCAGCTCCGAACGCGCGGCGCCGCCGTCCTGCTTCTCAAGGGCGCCCGGTGTGACTACGTGGTCCGCATCGTAGACGACGCGAAGCTGCGGCCGGTGGTCATGCGGAATCACGATTCACTCAGCTCCCTGCGATCGGAGCTCGGCGGAGATCCGGAGCTGCTGGATAAGCTCCCTGAGCCGCTGGCCGCGCTGGAGCATGAAGGCGCGCTGGTCCTGGTAGAGACCCGACTGCCAGGCACATTGGCATGGCGGGTCGATCGCGGTGGCATCGGTGCGCGCGCATATGGGGACGCCGTCGCATTTCTCGAACGAATGCGACGTGCAACTCTGCAGGCACCGGTGCACGGCGTGGATGACCTCATGCGCACCGACCTCCAGCGTGCCTCGAGCAGCCAGGTCCCGGGACATGCCGTGCGCGATCTACTGCTCGACGAGCTTGCGGCAAGTACAGCTGCACTGCGTGACGTGCGGGTTACACCCGGAACGAGCCACGGAGACTTCGGCTTCGGCAACGTGCTCGTCGACGAAACAACAGGAGCGCTGACCGGCGTCATCGACTGGGATACCGCGCGCGCGGCGGATGTCCCCGGAATCGATCGCGTCAATCTCGAGATACAGCTTGCCCGCGGGCGGCACTCGCTCGATTTCGCCGATGCCGTCCGGCGCGCGCACGAGACCGGCGCGATTGAAGCAGCCCTGAGTCCGATCGCGGGCGAGGCCGGCGTCCGGCCGCTGTTCGGGCTGGCCGTCTGTCGCTACATCATCAGGTCGTTTACGTATCCGGCTGTATATGCCGGAGAAGCGCCGGCCTTCGAGCGTGCGCTCGAGTGGCTCGCAGGGCGGGGGCGTGACCGCGTGCCCGGGGTGTTCGGAAAGTAACAGGGTCCCCGGCTGATTCAGGTCGACGGTATACTTCGATCGACCGGTGACTCGATGGTTTTCAGGTCCGCGTGCGACGTGTGCGCGGTTTTCTCTCATGACCGGAACTGTATCGATGGCTGATCAGATAACATGGCGCAGGATACTGCAGCGCTTCAGGTGGGAACTTCTTGTGCCCTATGACCGTGCCGAGCTGCGCTACTGGTTCATACGCCAGTTTCCCGGACTCACGGGCAATATGCTTCGCACGCGCCATATCGCGCGCCGCGTGAAGAAGTCGGGCAGCAACCTCTCCGTCTATGCAGGCTGCCGCTTCCGCTCGCTGCAGAATCTCGAAGTTGGTGACAACGTCACCATCGGTTACGACAATTTCTTTCAGGCGCGGGCCGGCCTGACGATCGGCAATAACGTGATCACCGGACCGGGCGTGAAGATCTGGACTGCGAATCACGATTACGGTGATCCCGACGCAGCCGTGGCGGACCAGGGACATACCGAGCGGGCAGTGGTGATCGGCGACAACGTCTTCGTCGGCGGCAACTCGTTCATCCTCCCGGGTGTCCACCTCCCCGAGGGCTGCATTGTCAGTGCGGGATCCGTTGTAGGAATGAAGGCGTACCGTCCGTTCTCCATCCTCGCCGGTAATCCGGCGCGCGTGATTGGCTACCGCGGAAACCGGGTACCCGAGCCGGGAGCGGATCAGGCGCCCGCGCCCTCAACAAACGGTGAAGTGCAGAGCGCAGCCGCAGAGACTGAATCGGGTTCCCCCGCGAGTGGAAGATGATAGGCGCCATTCGCAACCTCGTTCGGCGGACCGGGTTCGACATCACCCGGCACAGGCCGGATTTGCATGAGAGAGGATTCAACGCGTGGTACCTGTCGCGGATCGCGAATCCACGGACCGTGTTCGACATCGGGGTTGGGAATGGCACCTACGCACTGTACGAGGCATTTCCGGATGCCAGGTTCATTCTCGTCGAGCCTGTTCGTGAATACGCACGGGTTATCGACGAGATATCGTCGAAGTACGACTGCCGCGTGTATTACAATGCGGTCGGCGCCGTACCCGGCCGCCTCGAGTTCCAGGTTGACACCACGGACCCGGAGAAGTCGTCCTTCGAGAGCCGCGAGCAGCTGACTGTGCGCGACCATGAGATCGAGAAGCGGGAGATCGAAGTCATAACGCTCGACTCGATCCTGTGCGACCTGCAGGAGATCGAGAAACCGGTGCTCGTGAAGATCGACACTGAAGGACATGAGATTTCGGCGCTGCGCGGAGCGACCAGGCTCCTCGAAATAACGGATATGGTCATCGCCGAGGTGTCGGTCGCACGGCGCTTCGTCGGTGGGTACTCATTCGAGGACATGATCCTTTTCATGAAGGACCACGGCTTTCAGGTGGCCGACATCCTCGCCATTGCGCATGCCGACGGCGAGCTGAAGCCGCGGCACATGGATGTGGTCTTCATCAGGTCCGACGCCTCCGCATAAAACAATCGGGGGGTGAGCAGATGCCCACCCCCCGATCTCACTCGTTACGACCGCTGCCTAGTTGAGCGGGCAGCCGCGCTCGTTCCAGCCTGCGAAAATGTTCTTCTGCGTCTCGTAGTCACCCGATGCGAACGCCGCCTGCACGGCTGCGATCACGGATGCTGCGTCGGCGCCGTACTGCACACTGCTCGTCGCATTGAGGAGCGCGGCAACCGCATGACGGGCCAGCGCGTTCGCACCGCCGCCGTTGGCGCTCGCCGCATCCAGCAGCGTGCCCGGATAGTTCACGCCAAACACGGCGCTGAAGCTGTCCGTCGGGCTGTAGCCCACCCACGAGTCGAAGTGCTGCGACTGCTTCCAGTAGCCCGGCGTGCAGCCCTCGAAGCCCGGCGGCGGGGGCGGCGGCGGCGGTGGCGTCACGGTCGAGTTGTAGAACTTGATGTCGATGTCGGTGAGGTTGCTGATGTTGAACGCGGTCGCGCTGTTCACGTTGTAGTAACGGTCCTCGGAGCGGATGACGCCGCCCTGCCATACCCGCACCAGCACCGAGTCCACCTTGATGCCCGCGACCGGGGTCTCGGTCACCGTGACGTTCGTCGCCGGCGCCGCCGCGTCGCTCTGCTGCCACACCGTCTCGCGGCTTCCCGCTGCCACGTTGAACGTGGGCAGTTTCCACGCACCGGTCGCCGGGCTCTCGGTCAGAGAGAATGCGTAGGTACCGGCAGGGCCAAACTTCCAAACGTCGAGATATCCCGTTTCCACTACGCTCGACATGGCGTCAGGCGCCATAACCGAGTTCTGCGCGTCTTCGGAGCATGCCGTCAGCAGCACTGCCGCTGCCGCCAGGCCGCCGTAGAGACGTCTGGATGTTTTCATGGTACCTGCTCTCCGGGGAGGTTGTTGGATTACGATCCGACGGCCCGCGACAGGCAAGCCGGATACCCCGAAAAAAAGTGTGGACTGGCGCTAAAAAGTGCTCAGTCCACAAACAAGTGAGGCGCGAGAACCGTAGAGCCGCCTCCGCAACCGTTGAAAGGCGGCTACAGCCAACACTGCTCGAACATTTGTTTTATGCCGGCTGACTCGAACCCGTTCGCGCCGCGATATAGGCAGCAATCAGGTTCAGCGTCCCGATGTGCTCTTCCGTGATGTGATGATCCTCGACGACGACTCCGAACTCCGACTCGACGAACTCGATCATCTCCATGGCGCCCATGGAATCGACGATACCATTCCCCATCAGGGAGTCGTCATCGCCGAGGGTGAAGTCGGGACGCATGTAGAGGAAGTTTTCGTCGACGAAGGCGCGAAGACGGGCGAGAATACTCTGTTTATCCATTTCTATCTCCTTCTGTAACGTAGTGCCGGTCAGCTGATGCTGCCGGCGTGGTTGCCGTAAGTGGCATAGCCGGGGCCACTGAGCGGGCCAGGAAGACCAGGAGGTGTTCGGCGAAGCGATCCTGCGCCTCGTCGGTCAGGTGGCCGCCGTCGTAGGTCCATTCACGTGCAAGGACGGGGACTTCCTCACCGCGGTAGCGGGTGAAGGCCGGGAGTCCGTCCGGTCCGGTGCTTTCCAGCAGCGCAAGGTCGAAGATCGGATCGACTGTGGCAAATCGCCGGCGGAGCTGCTCGTTGAATCGGTGGCGTATGATGTTTAGCCGGGTCTGCGTCCCGGGCCTGACGCGTGCCATGATCCGCTCGCGAATGCCCGCGGGTACCGCGTGGAGGGGCATGGTGACGTGAACGAGCGTCAGGTCCGGATAGCTGCTGCGCACGCCTTCCAAAGCCCGCTCATAGTCGTTGAACAGCTGATCGGCATCGGTTCCGCCATTGACATCGACATAGCAGAACTTGTACATGGCGACCGCGCCCGGCTCACTGCCGAAGCCGCCGTCGAGCACAGAGCGGAACGCAGCAGTCTTTGTTTCCGGTGCCCAGTTCTTCCCGATCCGTGCTTCAATGAATGCCGGCCCGGTGACGGCGCCGGGCTCGCTCGACTGGACGACGGCGAGCGGGATGCGCGGGTTCGCCTCGAGGAGGCGTGCCATGCCGAGCATGATGTCGCGCCCGACCGACTGGTGGCCGAAGAAGATGCGGCGAGCGGCGAGCGCATTCCATTCGGCGTCGCTGACCTCGGAAAGCAGTGTGCCCACCCTCATGCGCCGGCGGCGGCCATGACGCGGAGCGGCGAAATGCCGTCCGTCTCGCCGGTCTCGGTCAGGTGAACATCCGGACGCGATCGCGGGAGCTGTGCAGCGGCAGCGCCGCTGATGAACGACCGATGCCAGAGCTGAGTGGAAAGAATGGCGACCAGGCCCTGGTTCTCGCGGAACCCGGTGGCCTTGCCCGATCGGCACCTGCGCAGCAGGCCCGCAACCAGGCGGGGGTCGAAGATGCCGGTATCGGCGATTGCGTCCGACGACAGGAGATCGGATACGTACTCCGGCTCTCTGCTACCGAAGAAGGCAGGGACATCAGGTGCGCGGTAGGGCTGCTTCGGCCGCTGGGCGAGCCGTGGCGGCACGACGTCCGCCGCCCACCGTCGCAGAATGTCCTTTTCCCGCAGACCACGCAGCTTGCTCCGATCGGGAAGCATGGCGGAAAACTCGAACAGGCGGTGATCGAGGAACGGAAAGCGCCCCTCGACACTGTTCGCCATTGCCATACGCTCGCCCTGCGAGCTGATCAGGTACGACGCGAGAAGTGTCTTCAGCTCGAGATACGCGGCGCGTCCGAGTGAGGACCAGGATGTGAATCCGGCAGGAAGCTGTTCGCGCAGGTGCTGCATCGCATCGAACCCCTCCGTCTCACGCTTCATGTCCGCGGTATAGAAATCCTTGATGCGCGAAGCGAGAAGGAAGCGCGGCATGTGGGAGAACAGCACGTCGTCGGGCGCGCCCGCGTCCAGAAAGAAACGGCGCCAGAACTCGCCGCTCGTGCCCTCGCCCAGATAGGGATAGAGCCGGTCGAACAGCAGAGGACGGCGCGCGGACTCCGGCTGGCGCAGGCAGAAGCGGCGGACGACGGTTTCCTTGAACAGGTCGTAGCCCAGGAACAGCTCGTCCGCGCCTTCGCCGGTAAGGACCACGCGGATTCCGCTCTCGCGCGTGAGCCTGGAGAGGAGAAACAGCGGTGCCGGCGCAGTGCGCAGCAGCGGCGTCTCCGCATGGCGGACAACATCGGGGAAGACGCGTGCGATAGCATCGCCGTCGATGTGCGTAACCGCGTGCACACTGCCGAGGTCGCCTGCAAGCTCCTTCTGGAACTCGCTCTCGTCGAGCGCAGGATCCTGGAACGTCACGGAGAACGTACGCAGGTCGTGCGGCGTGAACCGCGCAGCCACCGAGCATGTTATGCTGGAATCCAGGCCGCCGCTGAGATATCCGCCCACCGGCACATCCGCACGCATGCGAAGCCGGACGGATGACGTCATCAGCTCATCGAGCTGCTCCAGCGCATCCGCCGGTTCGTGTTTCGCCGACTGATACTCCAGGTTGTAATACTGGCGTACGCTCAGGTCGCCATCGTGCCAGCGCGCGCAGCACCCCGGCCCGAGCTGGTGCACACCCCTGAACGGCGAACGCGGCGCATGCGCACCCCAGAACGTGAAGACTTCGTCCAGCCCACGCGGGTCCACCGTCGCAGGAATTTCACCCGACGCAAAGATTGCCTTCGCCTCGGAACCGAAGACCAGGTCGCCATTGCGGGATGCAAAAAACAGCGGCTGAATGCCGAACCGGTCGCGCGCCAGAAACAGCATTTCCGCGCGGCGGTCATAGATGGCGAATGCGAACTGCCCATTGAGGCGGTGGAGCATGTCTTCGCCCCACTGCTCCCAGCCGTGCACTAGAACTTCGGTATCACAGCGCGTGTGGAAGTCGTGTCCGAGCAGCTCGAGCTCGGCCTGCAGCTCCACATAGTTGTAGATCTCGCCGTTGTAGACGACGATGACCGACCCGTCCTCGTTCGTCAGCGGCTGCGCGCCGCCGGCGAGGTCGATGATACTGAGGCGTGTGTGAGCGAAGCCGACCCGCCTGCCGGTGAACAGACCATGGCCATCCGGGCCGCGATGATGCAGCGACGCGGCCATGCGCAAGAGGGCGTCCGTCGACGGTGCGGGCCCGTCACGGCGGGCTATTCCCGCAATTCCGCACATTAGACCGTGTAGCCCGTCCGGTAGGTCGTGATCTCCTTGACCGGTGCAGCGAGAACGGGTGCGAGATGCAGGTACTCCGTCGTCGCACGCTTCTGCTCGATGTCACGGTACGCGCGCTCGACCTGCGCTGGCTCGAGCCCGAGCGCGGCCGCGGCAGTCTCTGCGCTCATGCCATGATTGAGAGCGTAGAGCACGAGATCCATGGTCAGCGCGGGCAGGGCGAAGTAGAACTCCTCCTGGCTCTGCGGCAGCGAATAGGTGTCGGTGGTCGGCGGTCTGTTCGTCACACCCTTCGGCACACCCAACTCGGCGGCGAGCTGATACACCTGCGTCTTGTACAGGTGGGCGATCGGCTTCGAGTCCGCCAGGCCATCGCCGCCCTTCACGAAGAAGCCCTGGTCATACTCGAGACGGTTCGGCGTTCCGATCACGGCGTAGTGCAGGCGGTCGGCGTGGTAGTAGTCGAGCATCTTGCGGACGCGCTGCTTGAAGTTCGTCGCCGCGACAATCACGCGGTACTCTGCAGCAGGCAGGCGGTGCGTCGTAAGCTTTCCGTCCGGCGCCTGCACGACCAGTGAGAAGGTGTTCAGGCGATCCGAGTTCAGGCGATCACCCGGCAGTACGATCTTGGACTTCCAGCCGGGTCCGTATTCGGGCACAACCCGCCGGATGGCCTCATCCCGCCGGCTGTAACAGCCGACCGCCTCCAGCGTCGGCGCAATATCCTCGACTGCATAGTCGATCCCGAGCTTGCCCGCCCATTCACGTGCAAGCTCCAGGCTCTGCGGATCCGAATCACGCTCCGGCATGAAGATGCCGAAGACATTCTTCGCACCCACCGCTGCGACCGCGAGACCGGCCGCGACCGAGCTGTCGACACCGCCGCTCATCGCTACGACGAAACCACGCCGCTTGAGCGAATCCCTGAGCTGGTTGCGCATGGATGCTGTAACGCTGTCGATCACGGATCGCGCGTCGATCCGCAGCCACTCCTCGGCTGCTACGGTCTCGGTCTTCGTGTTCATAGACACTTTCAGAAGAAGTTGTGGTCGGACTCAGGCGGAGTAAAACGCACGACCGGTACCCGTCGAAGCAGTGCCGAAATGTCCTGCTACTGCTGTTTCGAGGCTGAAATGCAGAGTACGGCGCCGTTGTCCCCGTGCCACGGACAGGGTATCGTAATGTTGTCTGGCTGCCACAGTTGCCCGCCCACGGAACGCGGTTCGGTAACACCGCTACGGCACCGGAGATGCGGGCATTCTGGAAGGGATTTCCAGAGCCCCCAATCTAACACGACATCGCGGTTTTCGTACAGGGAGGAACATGTCGGATATCCGCTCAGGAACTGGGAATGTGGCCGGAATGCTGTGGTCGGCCGCCGAACGGAGCCCGGGCAAGGCAGCGGTGATCGAGCGGGACCAGACAGCGACGTACGCCGAGGTGAGGGAGCGGGCGTCCGGAATCGCAGCGTCACTGGTGGCGCTGGGTGTGAATCCGGGTGACCGCGTGTGCCTTTTCCTGGAGCGGGGCATCGAGGCAGTGGCGGCCTGGTTCGGCGTCCAGGCGTGCGGAGCCATTATCGTCGTACTGAACGAGACCCTGCGGCCGCGCCAGGTTGAGTACGCCGTCAGCCACAGCGGCGCGTCGGTCGTGATCTCGAGCGCCGCTCTGCTGCAGCGTCAACACCGCAAGGTGGAGACAGCAGCCGCCTTTCTACTCGTCGAGAGTATACCATCCGGCTCCTTCGCCTCACCCGTGGACCGCAGTGCGGGTGATGCAGCGCAGATCACGTATACGTCGGGCTCAACGGGCATGCCGAAGGGCGTGGTCGGCACACACGGCAACATCTGGTCTGTGATCAGCACAGTCGCGACGTATCTCGGACTGCGCGCTTCCGACAGGCTTGCGGGCGTACTTCCGATCAGCGGCGTGTACGGTGCAAACCAGATGCTGTGCGCGACGCTGGTCGAGGGCACGTTCATCGTGCCGAAGTCTCCGCTGATGAACCAGGTTGCAAGCGAGCTGCGGCAGGCCGAGGCCACGGTCCTGGCTGCGGTGCCGCCGCTCTGGGTCCAGCTGCTTGCTGCACCTGGATTCGCGGCAGAGCCCATCCCGTCGCTGCGCATTCTCCAGAACGCCGGCGGACACCTGCCGCCGGCTGTGGCGCAGCAGATCCGGCAGGCACAGCCACAGGCGAGGCTGTTCCTGCAGTACGGCATGACGGAGGTATTTCGAAGCACGTACCTGTCGCCGGACGATCTCGACGCGAGGCCGGGGTCCATGGGACGTCCGATCGACGGGTGCGAGATACTCGTCGTGCGCGAAGACAACACGCTGTGCGAGGTCGATGAGGTCGGTGAGCTGGTGCACTGCGGCCCGACCGTGACACAGGGATACTGGAACGATCCGGACCGCACGGCGGAGGTGTTCCGAACACATCCCGTCGACTCGACGAAGACCGCCGTATACTCCGGCGATATGGTGCGCCGCGACAGGGATGGCTTTCTCTATTTCGTCGCGCGGCGTGACCGGATGATCAAGACGCTCGGTTACCGTGTAGGGCCGGACGAGATCCTGGATGTCCTCTATGCGTCGAAGCACATTACGGAAGGTGTGGTAACGTCCGCGGACGACGCCGACCGCGGGCAGCGGATCGTGGCATATGTCGTCCTTGCACCCGGCTCATCCCTGAAGGACGTGACGAACTTCTGCCGCGCGGAGCTGCCCCGGTACATGCAGCCGGCCGAGATCGTCGCGGTCGACGACCTGCCCCGCCTGCCCAACGGGAAGCACGACGTCGCGGCGCTCCGCAAGCGCGCAGGAGCATCCTCCTGAGCGGAGCGCCACTGAGAGTGATGCATCTGCTCGCGCCCGCTCCGTTCGGTGGCCTGGAGCGTGTCGTGGAGACGCTGGCAGCGGAGCAGGCTCGCGCCGGTCACGAGGTGCATGCGGCACTGATTCTCGATCCCGGACCGCCAGACCACCCTCTCGTTGACGCACTCCGACACGCGGGCGTCACCAGCCACATCATCCAGGTTCCCGCACGCGGATACCGCGAGGAGCAGCGTGTGGTTGCGCGGCTCCTGCGGGACCACGGACCGCACATCCTGCACACGCACGGATACCGGCCGGCCGTTCTACACGGAGGGGCAGCGCGCAGATCGCAGGTGGCAGCGGTTGCAACCGCCCACGGCTACACCGCGGGCGACATAAAAAACCGGGTGTACGAATGGCTCATGACCAGGGCGTTCCGCTCGTATGATGCTGTCGTTGCGGTTTCCCGGCCGATGGTAAGCCGGCTGACGGATGCGGGCGTGGCACGCGACCGTATTTCGGTCATCCCGAATGCATGGAGCGGCGGAACGCCGGCGGCCGCGCGCGAAGAGGCACGGAGCGCGCTGGGGATTCCGGCAGGAAAGAAATGCGTCGGATTCGCGGGTAGACTGAGTCATGAGAAGGGTGTGGACGTGTTGATGACCGCGCTGCAGCGGACGGATCCCGGCCTGTCGGCCGTCATCGTGGGTGACGGCCCGTTGCGGCGCACACTCGAGCTGGATGCATCGGCGCAGGGGCTCAGTGACCGGGTGCACTGGTGCGGCACCGTACCGGGCGCAGGCCGTCTTATGAAGGCGTTCGACATGTTCGTCATCAGCTCCCGCACCGAGGGCACACCGATGGTGCTGCTCGAGGCGATGGCGGCGGGCGTCCCCGTGGTGGCCACAAGCGTCGGCGGCATACCCGACGTCATGACGAACGAAGAGGGCTGGATCGTGCCGGCGGAAGACGCGGGCGCGCTTGCGGACGCCATGAATGCGGTGCTGTCGGATCCGGCGGAATCGTCGCGCCGCGCGATGCGCGCCGCGGCCCGTGTGCGCGAGGAATTCGGCGCAGCGCAATGGGTGGAGCGATACGACGACGCGTACCGGGTCGCGATCGCGCGCGTGGAGACTCGCAAGCGCGCCGGAGCGCGCTGATATGTCGGCCCGCAGTCTCGCACGCGGAATCATCGAGGCGTGCCTGGTGCGCGGCGGAATCGCCCGTGCCGCCCGCCAGGCCCGTGCGGGTGACGTGGCGATTCTGTCATATCACAACATTGTGGCACCCGCGGATGCAGGATACGGAGATGCGAGCCTGCATCTCCCCCTGCCGCAGTTTCTCGCACAGGTCGAGGCGTTGAGCCGGACGCACGACTTCATCGACCTCGATGATGTCGGGAAGCCCCATGCCGGTCGACGCATCCGCGCCGTGATCACGTTCGACGATGCCTACCGCGGCGCCGTGCAGCTGGCACTCCCCGAGCTTATACGACGCGGCATCCCGGCGGTGGTTTTCGTTGCACCCGGATTACTGCAGGCGCGTTCGACGTGGTGGGACCAGCTCGCCGCCGCGGACAGACTGACGGGGAGTCAGCGTAATCACGCCCTGGTCAACATGGCGGGGCGAGGGGAGGCCATCACGGCGCACGCGTTCAGCGGGGGACAGATACCGGATCTACCACCGAGCTACGGCATTGCGTCGATCCATGAGCTCCTGGCCGGATGCGGCTCGGAGATAGCGATCGGATCCCATTCCTGGGGACACGAATACCTGCCCGCACTGGATGAAAGCGAACTCCGTCGAAATCTGGAGCAGGCCAGAGCATGGGTTGCGGCGAACGCACCCCGCCCATGCAACTGGCTCGCGCTGCCCTACGGCGGCGGGAACGCGGAAGTCAGCCGCACCGCGCTCGACGTCGGACACGCCGGAGTGCTGCGAATCGAAGGGGGACTTTGCGGAACGCGCTTCAATCCCGGCGCTGTGCCGCGCATCAACGTTCCTTCGGGCATGAGCGAGCGCGGGCTGGTGCTTCGCGCGAGCGGTGTGATCGACCGCTAGAGCGGGATGGCGTTGTGCACGGCGGGTACGATCGTGCCCGCCACGCGAGCGGCCGTCTCGAACGCCGCTTCCTCGTCGGTGGTGATCGGGACCAGGATACGAACGAGCGCTTCGTCACTGCGCCGGCGCAGCGCAGCGTCGCGCAGCAGGTCCCATTTCACGACGTACTCGTTGGATTCGATGCGGCCGCGGCCCTGGTACCAGTAAAGGGCGAGCGCCTTGTGATCCCCGTTCTGCAGCAGATAACGGTTCACCGTGACCGCACCGTCCGCTGTCGGGATGACCACCGCTCTCGAGCTGAGTGCCTCCCATCCCGATCCGGGCAGGCAGTTCTTCGGCGAGTGAATCGTCCGGCCGCTCATCTGACTCGTGTAGTAGCCTACATACACTGAGAATGCGTTGGCTCCCGCCGAGTCCGCGGCCGTCTCGCCGTAGGATCGAATCACATAGTCATCCACGCCGAGCGTGTTGCGCTCCGCGTCCGACATCGGCTGATCCACACCGTCGAGGCCGAACAGATGTGATGGAATGGAGGACTCCAGCGGCGCCCGCAACGGCAGGTCCTTCTGCGCAGCGATCCCGACCGTGCCGAGGGATCCGGCGGCCAGCATAATTGCGGGCCCCCATGTCAGCAGCATGCCCCGCTTCACGCGCCCCGCTCCTGCCAGATCGTCTCCAGGGACGACAGCGCCCAGCACACGAACCCCACGATGAGGAACGCGACCGCGAAGAGCGCCCATCCCTCGGTGTAATGCATGATGCCATCACCGAGCGCGGGGCTGACGTAGTAGACGAAGAAGCCGGTCAGGAAAATTCGGAGGCCATTCAGCAGCATGGCGACGGGTATGGCGATGAGCACCAGGAGGAACCGCAGCGCCGGCATCCGCAGCCACAACCCGCCCATGAGCGTACCAAGTGCCAGCAGCGCAGTGAGTGAGCGCAGTCCGCTGCAGGCTTCCGTAACGAACAGAGACCGGCTCGGCAGCTGGATCACATTGCCGGACAAAACGACGGGGACGTGGCGCCACTCGAGCATGGCAGCACCGAACCGCGACGCCTGAAGCTGGAGCGGCAGGGCCAGCGAGCTCAGGACGACCGATGGCAATGGAATCGACAGGGCGAGCAGCAGCACGGGGAGCCACCAGTGCAGGATCTGTCGAAATCCGAGATAGAAAATGACCAGCCCCGCCGCCGCGAGCATCAGGGATACGCGCATCGTGAAGAGCTCGGCGGCGAGGCCGCTCGCATACCGCATCAGGACTGCGAAGGCGAGAATTGCAAGGCCGAGACGCGGCTGAGGACGGGAATCCGGTGCAAGGCCGCGCTTCCATGCAAGCCAGATCGAAACGGGCCCGAGCAGGAGACCGTGACCGGCTTCAGGGTCGCTCCACCAGTCGCGCATGAGCGTGGTGATGGGCGTCCAGAACAGGACCAGAAAAGCGAAGACCGTCACCAGCAGCGGCAGCGAAATGCTGCCTGCGAGCTGGTGACGGTTCACTCTGACGGGAACATCGCCCGCCGGATCGGCGAGCGTCGATCGCATCAACTCAGAGAGCTCCTCGGCGGAACAGAATCACCGGAACCGTACGCGCGAGGATCCGGATGTCCTCGAGCGCAGACTGCCGGGCTGCGTATTCGAGATCGTACTTCAGCTTGCGGCGTACGTCATCGAGATCCTGATCATAATTCAGGTTGACCTGTGCCCAGCCGGTGATGCCGGGCAGCACCTGCTGCCGCTCCGGATACCGCTCGATCTGCTCGCGCAGCGACAGGAAAATTCTCGGCTGCTCGGGGCGGGGGCCGACCACATTCATGTCGCCCTTCAGTACGTTCACCAGCTGCGGCAGCTCATCCAGACGCAGCTTGCGGAGAACGCGCCCCACAGGGGTGATCCGGGGATCGCCAGCCGTTGCCCACACCTGGGCCGCCTGGCCCTCCGGGGCAACATACATCGTGCGGAACTTGTAGATCGTGAAGAGGCGGCCGCCGTAGTCGATCTTGCGGCGCCAGTGCTGGCTGCCGTCACGTCGACGATCCACACCCACACGCGTCTGCGTGTAGAGCACGGGGCCCGGGGAGGTCAGCTTGACCAGCAGGGCGATCACCAGCATCAGCGGCGCAGAAAGAATCAGCGCGATCACGGCCACGGCGACATTCAGCGCACGGCGCGCCTGATCGGATGAGACGCGGGACTCCACATCCTCCGATTCGGAGGTGTCCCCGAGGACGATGAACTCGCCATTGCTCCAGGGATGACTGGAGGCGTGACTGGCGATGGCCCGGCCGTAAGCACTTTCTGCAGTGCTGAGCATACGAACTCCCGTTGGCGATTATGGCATTGGGGCGGATCGGATGGATCCGCGAGGGGGAGCTTAGGCAACGCGTGTGCTCAGGTTCCGCGGTTCTGGCACGTCACCGTAAGATGTTGCTATTGGTGCACTTAACGGGACGGTGGTGAATCGGAGGGCCGCCCGGAGGCGTCGTGTTGCAGCGACTACTGTAGCGGTGCTACCACACTATGCACTGCGAATGCGGCAGCGGGTCAGAGCGATGGTGCGGCCGGCAGATCCACAATGAAGGAAAAGCGGGTACCCCATCCGGAAGCAGTCTCGATCTCGAGCTCCGCTCCCATACCATTCACCAGGCGCCGGCAGATCGCGAGTCCGAGACCGGTTCCGGAGAAGTGATATCCGCTTTCCCGGGAGGGCTGCGGCCGGAAAGGTTCGTAGAGGTTCTCCATCGCGTGCGGCGGGATGCCCGGACCTGTATCACGCACCGAGAACTCGAGCCTGGTTCCGCCGATCGGAGTCGCACTCACTTCGACATGACCCGACTGCGTGAACTTGAGCGCATTCGTCGACAGGTTGAGCAGGACGCGGCTTATGGCGATGGGGTGTCCGATCCGGTTGGCTGAGGAGATGTGCGACACCCGGAATTCGATTCCTTTCTCCTCCGCCATGGGACGCACGAGATCCTGCAGGGCATACAGGATCTCGTTGACGGAGAACGGCACGGGCTGGCGGGTTGCGTGACTGCTTCCCGCCTTCGCCATCTCCAGCATGTCTGTCGTGAGCGCGACGAGACCGAGTGCGGCACTGTAGATGATGCCGATCTGACGCTTCTGCACGGGATCCATCCTGGCAGCCTGATCGCGGTGCAGGATTTCGGACAGGAACAGGATCGACGTAAGTGGCGAGCGCATGTCGTGCGCGACCTCGACGACCAGATCCATCCCTCCGAGGTCAGCCAGCTCTGCGGCGAAGGCCTGGTCGAGCTTGGGTGCGCACGCAGCTTCCGCGCGCTCCAGCGCTCTGAGCGCGTGCACGAGGACTGCCGGATCCACGGTGTCGTATGCCACGCCGTCGAGCAGGCGTGAGCGCAGCTGGGTGAGGAGGCGGCGACGAAGCACGAAGGTGGCGCCGGTCTCACCGTCGGGTGACGGGGGCTCGTCGCCCAGAGCAATGGACTGGAGCCAGCCGAGATGTTGGGAAACGATGTCGGCGCTGACGTGTGCCAGCGCGGGCGGGAGGTTCTGTTCGACCCGCGCGGCTGCGGCAGCCAGCGCGACGCGAGCAGGGCGTGCACGCGTGACTTCCGGGTCGACGGGCGGCGGCTCCGCGACGGACGAGCCGACGCCGTGCGAGGTCACGGCATCATCTCGTCGTGATGATCGTGTCGCGCTGGAGCCCATGCTTCTCCATCAGACGATACAGCGTAGTGCGGTCCACGCCGGCAATGCGTGCCGCCTTCGACATGTTGCCCGATGCGCGCGCCACCAGCCAGGTGAGGTAGCCGAGCTCGAACTTCACGAGCACGCGGTCACGGACGCCGTGATAGCTTTCGTCCGCAGACTCGGGCAGGTCCATCGCCGGCGAATCGAGCCGCGGACCCGGCGCGGGGGCGCTGCTCAGGTTGGGCAGGTCCTCCGGTCCTATCACTGCACCGGCGTCGAGCAGAACTACAGCGTGCTCGATGACGTTCTGCAACTCGCGGACGTTACCGGGCCAGTGCCGGCTGCACAGGGCTTCCATACCTGCCGCGCCGAACGTCGGCCTCTCCTGGTCACGGCCGCGGTGCTGGGTCCAGTAGTGCTCGAGGAAGTACTCGGCGAGGACCGGGATATCTGCCGTGCGCTCGCGCAGCGGCGGAATGTGAATGGGCACAACGCAGAGGCGATAGAACAGGTCCGAGCGAAGCGAGTCGTCCGAGCCGGGCCGCTGCGGGTTCCGGTTCGTGGCCGCAATGAACCGGACGTTCACCACCGCATCCGTCTTCGTGCTGCCGAGCCGCCGGACCACGCCGTCCTGTACGACCCGCAGGAGCTTCGCCTGAAGGGACAGCGGCATCTCCGTGATCTCGTCGAGGAACAGCGTGCCGCCGTTGGCAACCTCGAGAAGACCGGCCTTGTCCCGCACTGCTCCCGTAAACGCACCCTGCATGTGACCGAACATCTCGGTCTCCAGCAGTGCCTCCGGCAGCGCGGCGCAGTTGACTGCGACCAGCTGGCGGCTGCTTCGACGGCTGTGGTGGTGGATGAACTGCGCGATCTGCTCCTTGCCGGTCCCGCTCTCTCCCGTGATGAACACGGACGCGTCGGTGCTCGCAACCTTGCGGGCGAGCTCGACAACGCGGCGGAAGGCAGGGGAGACGCCCAGCAGCGTCACTGTATCGCAGTGGCCCTGGGTCTCCTCGCGAACCAGGTCGAGCGTCGCCGTCTCACGGCTGACCTGCACCGCGTGCGCGGCACGACCCAGCAGCATCTGCAGGTGGTTGGCAGCAAACGGCTTCGGCAGGTAGTCCCAGGCGCCCGCCCGAAGTGCCTCGATGCTCGACGTCACACTCGGGTTGCCCGTCATTATGATTGCGATCGTCTGCGGCGACGTGTCCAGACACGCCTCGAGAAGTTCCATGCCGCTCACCTGCGACATGTTCAGGTCCAGCAGTACAATGTCGAAGGAGCGGCGCTTCAGGATCGTCAGCGCCTCGTGACCCCGGCCGCATACGCTGACATCGAAACCCTCGACGCTCAACACGCTCGCGCAGCTCTCACGCAGCGTATGCTCATCGTCAACGATCAGGACCTTGATGGAGCCCTTGTCCAGTTCGGCATGCGCGGTGGAACCGGCTGACTTGAGCCCGTTTCGGTAGGCCGCCTGGGATCTGCCGTGGACACCATGCGCCTGCCGGCCTGCGGTCGTGTCAAGCATGCGACTACCTTTTGAAAAAGAACCCTGCGTCGGGTGGCTCATCTGTGTACATTACTGCAATGTCGTGCGAGACGGGCCAGACCTGCGGCTAAACCGCAACCACAGTGCATCACCTGTTGGCGCGGGGCAACAAATAAACTATCTTGACTCATTGGAGTCAATGGGCTTGACGGCGCGC
>DASUXU010000061.1:0-3017 GCA_036377735.1 Longimicrobiales bacterium | reverse complement strand
GTTCCGCATCAGTGAACGCGCAGGCGACGGCGCCTGGAACCGAGGCAGCACGATCGAGCAGGACGTCGAGCGGCGTTGAGTCACTCCGCTCCAGGACCTGCGGCCACGCGGGGTCGAGGCGGTCGAGCAGGCGACCCATCGCGGCGCCGGTCTCGTACGCCTTCTGTCGCACAGCATCGGGTGGGAACCCACTGCGCAGCGAGGCATCATTCCATTTGCCGGTGGCGAGCCGCTCCACGTATGTCGCGAGTCCCTCGTTCAGCTCGGTTCCGCGTTCGTACGCAACCGCACCCGCCGGTATGAGCGCGAACCGCTCGCGCCGCAGATCCGCTGCCGCGCGCGCCCAGCAGCCGGTACGTTTCGCATCACCACCCTCGAGTGCGCGCCGAAGCGCTTCGGTCTCCATCTCCCGCAGCGCCAGCAGGTCGGCGCGATCCACGGGGTAGGTAAACAGCTCGACTTCGTTCGCGCTCCAGCCCGGATGGTGGCTGCGCTGGAAGACGTGGAATTTCTCATGGATGAGCACGCCCGCGCGCGACACGACCGACGAGGCCTTCGACCCGGGCATCAGGGTGGCTGTCGACATGCCACCGATAGCCGCGCTGCTGTTCGCCGTCACCGCCGGATGGCGGCCTTCGTAGACCAGGATTCCAGCGTGGTCCGGCAACGCCTTGAAACCCTCCGGCGGCGACGGATGCCGGAACAGCAGCGTCCGATTCCCATCGTACACGGCAACCGGGATGTCGCCCGGCTCGAATCCTGGCCAGAGGGGGCGCGCAGCGAGCTGATCCGCCCGCGCGACGACCGCGAACGGATCCGCTCCCGCATCGCTCGGCCCGGTGTTCTGCGCAACGGCGCAGGCACCCGCACCCAGCAGTCCTGCGATGAATGGAATGGCTCGACGCATTTCAGGGTCTCCCTCCAGGGGTCAGCGATCCCGGACTGTGATCCCGGACCCGGCCGTCAGGGTTGTCGCTGAGCCAACCCTTGCGTTCCCGCCCCACGTCTGACAATGTTAGTTAAATAGCTGACATTGTATGAGGTCACCCATGGCGAAACAGTCACTCGGCGAGTTCGAGCACCAGGTTCTCCTCGCGGCGCTCCGGCTCGGGGACGAGGCGTACAGCGCGGCGATCGTGACGGAGCTGGAGACGCAGGCGGGTCGCGAAGTGGCAACGGCTGCGGTCTACGTGGCGCTCCGTCGGCTGGAAGAAGCAGGCCTGGTCACATCGTCGATCAGCGAGCAGGAGGCGCCGGGTGGCCGGCGCGAGCGGCGCTATTTCCGGGTGACGGACCGCGGCGTGGACCTGCTGCGCGCGTCGCGTGAGCAGCTGCTGCGTTTGTGGAAGGGGATCGAGCCGCTGCTGCGGGGCGCGCGATGACCACGCCGCCCCGGTGGATCACCCGCCTGCTGCGCGCGGCCCTGCCCCGCCGCGATGCCGCCACCGTCATCAGCGACCTTGCCGAGCTTTACGCGCAACGCGTGTCACGCCACGGGCGCGCGCGCGCAAACCGGTGGTATCTCCGCCAGGCGATAGGCTGCGCGTTCCACCTGCGTCTCGACGATGTCTTCCGCCACCGGCCGTATGCACGTCAAAGGAGTCCGGGCATGTTTGCACGACTGATCCAGGCGACGCGCGACATTCCACACGACATCCGCCTCGCGTCACGCGCGCTGCTGCGACGTCCGGCGTACGTGATGACCGTTGCTTTGACGCTCGGCCTCGGACTATCGGGGCTGAGCATCGTCTACAGCGTGGCCTGGTGGGCGCTGCTGCGGCCCGTGCCCGGCGTTGCCATGCAGGACGAGCTGGGCATCGTGCAGCTCGAGTTCCCGGGCGGCGGCGGCCCGGGCGGCGGCGGCTTCCCGTTCTCGCACGTCGATGCGCAGGATGTCACCGCGCGTTCCAGTCATCTCGCCGCGTTCACGGCGTCGAGCGCGCAGGAAGTGCATTTCAGCGCGGGCAATACGTCGCATGCCGAGCGTGTTGCCGGCGAGGTCGTGTGGCCGAACTATTTTGAGGTGCTGGGCACGCGGATGCAGGCCGGCCGCACGTTGCGTGCGGACTCCATGCAGTCCGTCGTCGTACTGAGCGACCGTCTCGCGAGCCGCTACTGGAAGCGCACTCGCGACGCCGTCGGCTCTGAGGTATCGATCAACGGCCGCACATACGCTGTGGTCGGCGTGGCACCCGACGAATTCCACGGCACGAAGGTGCCCGGCGTCACGGACATCTGGCTGCCTGCTTCGACACTTCCCGCACTCGTGCATGTGCCTGGCATCCTGACGGACGGCAGTGCGCAGGTCTGGACGACGCTGATCGCTCGGCGCAAGGAGGGTGTGGCCCCGAAGCGCATCGCGGACGACATGAACACCGCGATCCCGCTGATTGCGCAGTCCGGCAGGCCCTACTCGTTCATGGGGCCGATGACGTTCCAGGGGTATGACGGCATCGGCCTGCCGGTCTCGCAGCGCGCGGGCGTCGCGCGCACACTGCGCATCGTGGGCATTGCGGCGCTCGCGCTGCTGCTGCTCACGTGCGCGAACGTCGCCAACCTCGGCCGGACGCGCAGCACGTCGACATCCAATGCGACGGCGGTTCGGCGCGCCCTGGGCGCGAGTGCATCGCGTGTCGTCCGGGAGCGACTGCTCGAGAGCCTGCTGCTCGGAGCGGCGGGCGCTGGACTGGGAATCGGACTGTCCGTAATGGCGCTGCGATTCCTGCGACGGACAGCGATCACGAGCACCGGCATCTCACTCGAGGGGATCCACCTCCAGCAGTGGGTCGTGATCGCAAGTGTCGCGACTGCACTCGCTGCTGCACTGCTGGCCGGTGTCGTGCCCGCGTTCCTGGCGTTGCGCACACGCGGCTCCATGCTGCTGCACGCCGCACGCAGCGGGACCGTGCGGTCCTACCGCATCCGCTCCGCGCTCGTCGTTGCGCAGGTCGCGCTCTCCATTGTTCTCGTGGTGTGGAGCGGACTGCTCGCGCGGACGACGTGGAACCTCCGCCACA
>DASUXU010000060.1:0-3118 GCA_036377735.1 Longimicrobiales bacterium | reverse complement strand
GTCGGAATCAGTCTGGTCGCTGCTGCTGCACGCGGCGGCAGTGGCGACCAGCACGGCACCCAGGAGGGTGCTCCAGGACTTAACGGACATTCGCACCTCGATCGTTGATAGTTGCCTTCTCCAGCAGCGGGCCGAGTACTGCCATATCCACGCCATGGCGTTCGGCCGCAGTCAGGATCGGCAGCGCGCCTCCACAGCACGTGTCGATGCCGACCGACTGGAATACTGCAACCGTCGACGGATAATGTCTAATCAGGTCATTCACGGTGAGCTCGCGGGCGAGCTGGAACTCGGTCTTCGTCATGGTGTCCTCTCGGGGGAAGTCATTACAGGCGACGGCATTGCGGCAGTGGCCGCAGGCCGGATCGTGATCCAGATGTTGGTGATGAACAGCAGTGTCCCCACCGCGCTGAGCAGGCCGCCCGCGGCGAGGATCCAGGCGCCGCGACCGGGCCAGTGGACCCGTGCGGCAAAGCCAGCCACCATCAGCAAAAGACCAGCGTTGGCCACGACCAGGTGCAGCTCCGCCAGCGCGGGACTGTGCAACGGCCGGCCGTTGAAGCGCGGCATGATGTGGTAGGCCACGCCGAAGATCATCATGGCGACGAAGCCCAGCAGGTTGGCGTGCATGTGGGCAGGCCGGTACTGGAGCATCGGCACCGGCCAAACCGCCATGGCGATGCCGAGCGACACGCCGACGCCCAGCCAGAGCAGGCTGGCCCGTACGAAATTCCGGACGTAGCTGTCCATCACTGCGCGCAGCGGAAGCCGAGGTTCGGCTGTCGCATGTCCGGCGTGAGGCCGGAGCGGAAGGCGAAGCGCAGGAACGCCGCGAAGTCGCTGGTGTCGGTGGCACCGCGCGCACTTGCCGCGCACGACATGTCGTGGTGCCCCGCCGCATGGTGATGCGCTTCCGGCGCGACCCACTCCCACACCAGGCCGTGCATGTCCTCGACACCGTACGCGTTGCGGAACGTGCTGCCGACCTCGGCCGGTGTTAGGCCGCGCTTTCTGGTGTAGAGCTCGATCAGCTTCTGGCGGAACGCCGCATCGCCGCGGCCGTCGCCCTTCGTGGTGCTTGCCGCCGCCGCGTATTCCCACTCGGTTTCCGTCGGCAGGCGAGCGCCGCGTGCACTGCAGTACGCGGCCGCATCGTTCTGCGTGACGTTCGTCGCCGGGCGGTTTGCGTCGGCGGCCGGCACCGCGGGGAGACTGCGGAACGCGGCGTACTGTGCCCGGGTGACCGGATTGCGGTCGAGCCTGAACGACGCGACGCGCACGCTGCCTTCGCCATTGTCGTAGAGCGGGCGGAATGCGCCTGCGGGGATCGTCGCCATATCGGAGTGCGGCGGCGTTGCGGTGTCCGCGGGTTTCGCCGCTGTCGGATCTGCTGCCGATGCCGGCGCTGCTGCGTGCGCGGCGTGGTCTGACGCTGCCGGCGCTGCTGCGTGCGCGGTGTGGTCTGCCACCGGCGCCATGCCGGCCGCGGTGTGATCCGCGGTCGGCATGGCGGTCCCGGCACTCGCGCAGAGCACCGCGACGAGGAGGTTAGTGCGCAGCGCCACTGGTCGGCTTCTGCGACTGGTAGACTGCGACGTTGTCTCCGCCTTCGACCTTCAGGACGCCGAGCGCACCCTTCGCGAAGGCACGGAAGATCGAGTGGTCGACCAGGATATAGTCGCCCGGTACTTCGGTGCGGAAGTCGACGATCGCTGCGCCGCCCGCAGGCACCAGCGTGGTCTGCACGTTCTTCTGTGAGACCTGCGTGCCGCCCTCCTGGTAGACATTGTCGAACACTTCACCGATCACGTGGAAGGACGACACCAGGTTCGGCCCGGCGTTGCCGACGAACAGCCGGACGGTCTCGCCGACTTCCGCCTTCAGCGCGTTGTCGCCTGCAATCGCGCCGACCGCGCCGTTGAACACGACGTAGTCCGGGTTCTCGTCGACACCCTTCTGGTAGTCGAACGGCTGCAGGCCCTTCTCACCGTTCGCACCCTTCGTGTAGAACTCGCTCTGCATCACGTAGTACTCACGGTCGACGGCGGGCAGACCTTCCTTCGGCTCCACCAGGATCAGGCCGTACATCCCGTTCGCGATGTGGATCGGCACGGGCGCGGTCGCGCAGTGGTAGACGAACAGGCCTGCGTTGAGCGCGCGGAACGTGAACACCATCTCGCCACCCGGCATGGTCAGCGTCGCAGCGGCACCGCCGCCCGGGCCCGTGACCGCGTGCAGGTCGATGTTGTGCGGCATCATCGAGCTCTCGGCATTCTTCAGGTGCAGCTCGACCAGGTCGCCCTCGCGGACGCGGATGAAGCTGCCCGGTACGCTGCCGCCGAACGTCCAGTATGTGTATTCGACGCCGGACGCGAGCGTTCCGACCTTCTCGATCACGTCGAGATTCACGACGACCTTCGTCGCATGATTGCGCGTGATGGCCGGCGGCACTGCGGGCGCCGTCGTCACCACCGCGATCTCCTCGCCGCGGATCTCGGGCAGGTCGCGGACGGGGTTCGCATCACGTGCCGACGAGCCGGCACCCGCAAAAGCCGCCACGACGAGCGCGGTGGCTGCAATGGTCGTGGTCGCTGCACCAGCCGCCCACTTGATCCTGTTCTGCATGACTTTCTCCGTTGTTCGTGTTGGTCTCTGCGCGTGGATGAAGGATAGGACTGCAGCGGTCGACGATCCGTAGGAGATGCACGGAGGGCACGGAAGGGATTGGCGGATTCTCCCTGAGGGGAGCGGCGGACGGCCGTGTAGGGGATTGGACTACCTCCGAGGGCGAGGGCGAGGGCGAGGGCGAAGGCCAAATGCCAATGCCAAATGCGAACAACGGATAACAACGGAATCAATCACAGAGAACGGGGAGCGAAGGAGAGGAACTGGGAGGATCCGCGCGAGCCCACTGTGGCGACGCCTGAACGCCCGGCCGCCACGATACCTCCCCGTGTCTCCCCTTCGCTCCCCGTACCTCTGTGATTGAATCTGTTGATACTTCCAGAAAGGGTCCCGGCCTGCATGATTGATGCAAGCCCCTTCCCTGGAGGAGTGTATGCTGTACACGGGTATCGACCTGCACAAGAGGACCAGCGTCCTGAGCACGGTGGACGCC
>DASUXU010000059.1:0-6278 GCA_036377735.1 Longimicrobiales bacterium | reverse complement strand
GATCGCGCCGTCCATCTGCGCCGCTCCCGTGATCATGTTCTTCACGTAGTCCGCATGCCCCGGGCAGTCCACGTGCGCGTAATGACGCGACGGCGTCTGGTACTCCACGTGCGACGTCGCAATCGTGATCCCGCGCTCCCGCTCTACCGGCGCCTTGTCGATGTTGTCGAAGCTCACGAAGTCCGCCAGACCCTGCGACGCCTGGATCCGCGTGATCGCCGCCGTCAACGTCGTCTTGCCGTGGTCCACGTGGCCGATCGTGCCAATGTTCACGTGCGGCTTCGTACGCTCGAATTTCGCCTTGCCCATTGCTCTTCCTAGCCCTTGATCTTGGAAATGATCTCTTCAGCCTTCGACTTCGGCACTTCTTCATAACGCGAGAACTGCATCGAGTACACCGCGCGACCCTGCGTCAGCGAGCGGAGCTGCGTCGAGTACCCGAACATCTCCGACAGCGGCACGCTCGCGGCGATCACCTGGCCGCCACCGCGCTGCGTCATACCACCGATCTTGCCACGACGGCTCGACAGGTCGCCGATCACGTCACCCATGTAATCCATCGGTGTCACGACCTCGACATCCATCACCGGCTCCAGCAGCACCGGACCCGCACGGCGGCACGCTTCCTTGAACGCCATCGAGCCGGCGATCTTGAACGCCATTTCGCTCGAGTCCACGTCGTGGTAGCTGCCGTCGATGAGCTCGACGCGGATATCGACAACCGGGTAGCCGGCGAGGATGCCCGTGTTCATGGCTTCCTTGATGCCCGCCTCCGTCGGCCCGATGAACTCACGCGGCACCACACCGCCGACGATCTTGTCCTCGAACACGAAGCCCTGTCCCGGCTCCTGCGGATACATGTTGATCACGACGTGACCGAACTGGCCGCGACCGCCGGACTGGCGGACGAACTTGCCCTCGACCTTTTCCGCTGCCTTGCGGATCGTCTCGCGATACGCGACCTGCGGGCGACCGATGTTCGCGTCCACCTTGAACTCGCGCATCATGCGGTCGACGATGATCTCCAGGTGGAGCTCGCCCATGCCGCCGATGATCGTCTGGTTCGTCTCCTCGTCCGTCCGCACGCGGAACGTCGGGTCCTCTTCCGACAGCTTCATCAGTGCGTTCGCGAGCTTGTCCTGGTCCGCCTTCGTCTTCGGCTCGATGGCGACGTCGATCACGGGCTCCGGGAACTTCATCGATTCCAGGATTACCGGGCTCTTCTCGTCGCACAGCGTATCGCCGGTGCGCGTGTCCTTGAGACCAATGGCCGCGGCGATGTCGCCCGCGTACACCTCTTCGATCTCTTCGCGGCGGTTCGCATGCATCTGGAGAATGCGGCCGACGCGCTCGCGCTTGTCCTTCGTCGAGTTGTACACGTACGACCCCGACGGCAGCGAGCCCGAGTACACACGGAAGTACGTGAGCTTACCGACGTACGGATCGGTCATGATCTTGAACGCGAGTGCCGCGAACGGCTCGTCATCCGCGGCCTTGCGCGTGATGAGCGACTCGTCGTGATGCGGCTCGTGACCCGTGATCGACTCCACGTCCACCGGCGACGGCAGGTAGTCGATGACGCTGTCCAGCAGCTGCTGCACGCCCTTGTTCTTGAACGCGGAGCCGCACAGCACCGGCACGATGGTGCCCGCGATCGTCGCCTTGCGGATCGCACGGCGCAGCTCTTCCTCGGACGGGTCGTGACCCTCGAGGTACTTCTCGAGCAGCTCCTCGTCCAGCTCGACCGCGGCCTCCACCAGCGCGTGGCGCAGCTCGTTCACCTTGTCGACCAGTGCGTCCGGCACAGGACCCTCGGTCCACTGCTGGCCGAGCGACTCCTCGTCGAACACGATCTCCACCCGGCGGACGATGTCCACGATGCCCGTGAACAGCTCGCCCTCACCCAGCGGGTAGTGGATCGGGTAGACGTTCGCGCCCAGACGGTCCTTCAGCATGCCGACGACGTTCATGAAGTCGGCGCCGACGCGGTCCATCTTGTTGACGAACGCGATGCGCGGGACCTTGTAGCGGTCAGCCTGGCGCCACACCGTCTCCGACTGCGGCTCCACGCCGCCCACCGCACAGAACACCGCGCACGCGCCGTCCAGCACGCGCAGCGAGCGCTCCACCTCGACCGTGAAGTCGACGTGTCCGGGCGTGTCGATGATGTTGATCCGGTAGTCTTCACCCAGGCGCTTCCAGAACGCGGTCGTCGTCGCGGACGTGATCGTGATGCCGCGCTCCTGCTCCTGCTCCATCCAGTCCATGGTCGCAGCACCCTCGTGCACCTCGCCGATCTTGTGGATGCGGCCGGTATAATAGAGGATGCGCTCCGTGGTCGTCGTCTTGCCGGCATCGATGTGCGCCATGATGCCGATGTTACGAAGCTTATGCAGCGGTGTGTTTCTAGACATCTATATACTCAGACTACCAGCGGTAATGCGCGAAGGCCTTGTTGGCCTCTGCCATACGATGGGTGTCTTCCTTCTTCTTGATTGTGTTGCCTTCATTCCGGCTCGCAGCGAGGATCTCGGCTGCGAGGCGGTCGGCCATGGTCTTGTCACCGCGCGAACGCGAATACTGCACGAGCCACTTCATTGCGAGCGCCGTACGACGCTCCGGACGGACCTCGACCGGAACCTGGTACGTCGCGCCACCGACGCGGCGGCTCTTCACCTCGAGCACCGGCTTCGCATTGTTCAGCGCCGTCTTGAACACGTTGATCGCCGGCTGACCCGACTTCTCCTCTACGACGCGCATCGCATCATAGAAAATCCGCTCGGCCGTCGACTTCTTCCCGTCCAGCATGATGCTGTTGATGAACTTCGTGACGCTGGTCGAGCCGTACTGCGGATCGGCCGGTGTCTCTCGCTTTACTGCGCTCTGGCGGCGGCTCATGACTTCTTCGCCTTCGGCTTCTTGGTTCCGTACTTGGAGCGGCTCTGGTTACGATCGCTCACGCCGCTGGCGTCGAGTGTGCCGCGGATGATGTGATAGCGCACACCCGGCAGGTCCTTCACACGACCGCCGCGAATCAGCACGATCGAATGCTCCTGCAGGTTGTGACCTTCGCCCGGGATGTAGGCGGTCACTTCGAAGCCGTTCGTCAGACGGACGCGCGCAACCTTGCGCAGTGCGGAGTTCGGCTTCTTCGGCGTAGTCGTATAGACACGCGTGCAGACACCGCGCTTCTGAGGATTCCCCTTCAGCGCCGGCGCCTTGTCCTTCGCTTCAACCTCGGCACGCCCGTGACGCACCAGTTGGTTGATTGTCGGCATCTACGATCGGTCCTGATTCCGGGTGGCAGCCGCCACGTGTGTTGAGTTACCAGCGATAAAAATGCGGGGACGAAACCCGTTACCGGGGCCCCCGCACGGCCTGAAGAGGTTGACTCTTGCCGCTCCCGATTCGTGGGGAGCAGTGAGACGAACATTCAATTTGGCCGACAGACGCGTAAGTTACCGGGAATTCAGGAGGGTGTCAACGGGAGGGGGCGCGCTTGCGCGCCCAGGGCGAGGGCGAGGGCGAAGGCCAAAGGCCAAGTTAGTGATCGGAAGCGCGGCGGCAGTTCCGGATGGGAGCTCGCCGCCGCCGCCGTTAATTGGCCTTTGGCCTTTGGCCCTAGCCCTCGCCCCGGTAGCGCGCAGCGCTACCGGCCATCCCGATCGGCGTCGCCGGGCATGGCGCGCTCGACGCGGTGCCAGGCGTCGCGGGTGGCTTCGCGGGCACGGTCCCAGCCGAGCTCGGACTTGCCGCGGGCACTCTCCCAGCCGCGCTGGAGGTCGGGCTCGACCTCATCGAAGTGCCGGCCCTGATACCGGGTCTGGCTCTCCCAGCCATAGCGGTAGGCGGGCTGGACCTCGTCGTAGCTTCGAACATCGCGGGCATAGGGACGCGTCTTGTAGTTCTCGCGCCAGTACGAGTCCTCGGCCGTCGGGTTGACGCCCTCGGCCGCACCGTGGCCGGCCAGACCGCCCGCCACCGCGCCGACCGCGCCGCCCACCAGGGTACCGACCGGGCCCGCCACGCTGCCGATGGCCGCCCCAGCCGCCGCACCACCCGCCGAGCCTACACCAGTGCCGATCGGATGCGAGCCGGGTTCCTTGGTGATCGGGTCGCGGTTCGCGTCGCCGGTCTTATGCGTGTCGTGATGATCGTGCGCCATTCGTCCGTCCTTGTTCAGGTTTCCGGTTGCGTCTCGATGCGTAGGCAGTGCAAAGGAGATGCCGGAACTGCCTTCCCTGTAACAACTTGGCACAGTCGTGCGTACGCGCGGGACAGCGCGCCCGCGCGCGTTACAGCACCGTCGAACTGACCCTGCCGGCCCGCACGGAGGAATGCATGTCAGAAATGAAAAAGGCGCCCGACTGTTCGTCGGACGCCCCTTTCATCGATCAGGCCCGAAGACCTATTCCTCGTCGGCTTCGGCTGCCGCAGCGCCGGCGAGGCCCGGGAAGAGCTCCCGCTCCTTCGCTGCGTTGAGAGCATCCATGTCGACGCCGAGCTCGGCCATGTCGATCTGGAACTCGACATCGTAGGCCCGATAGAGACCCGTACCGGCCGGGATCAGGTGGCCGATGATGATGTTCTCCTTGAGACCGATCAGCTCATCGCGGGCACCGCGTACGGCGGCATCCGTGAGGACGCGTGTGGTCTCCTGGAACGACGCGGCCGAGATGAACGACTGCGTCGTGAGCGAAGCCTTCGTGATGCCGAGGAGCAGCGGCTCGGAGCGCGCGGGGGTCTTGCCCTTTGCGATGAGCTGCTGGTTCGTCACGCGGAAGACCGTACGGTCCACGTGCTCGCCCTCGAGGAACTCGCTGTGTCCGCCGTCGGTGATGCGCACCTTCTGGAGCATCTGACGGACGATCGAGCCGATGTGCTTGTCGTTGATCTTCACACCCTGCAGGCGATAGACCTCCTGCACCTCGTTGAGCAGATACTCCTGCACGGCGCGCGGCCCCTTGATCCGCAGAATGTCATGCGGATTGACGGGTCCCTCGCTGAGACGGTCGCCGGCGCGCACCTGGTCGTCCTCGTGGACGCGGAGGTGCTTGCCGACCGGAACCTCGTACGCGCGTTCCGGCCCGTTCGGCGGCACGACGATGATCTCGCGCTTGCCGCGCTTGATGTCGCCGAAGCGGATGGTGCCGTCGATCTCGGTGATGACTGCCGGGTCCTTCGGCTTGCGGGCCTCGAAGAGCTCGGCCACACGCGGCAGACCGCCGGTGATGTCGCGGGTCTTGTAGACCTCGCGTGAGATCTTGGCCAGCGTCGTACCCGCATCCACCAGCTCCTGGTCACGCACGGTGAGCTGAGCGCCGACCGGGACGATGAACTCGCGCAGACGCTCGCTGCCCTTCGCATCCCAGATCTCGATCATCGGGTGCAGCTTCTTCTCGCGGTCCTCGATGATCACCAGCTGCCGGCGGCCGGTGGACTCGTCGAGCTCCTCGCGGACGGTCTCATCATCGACGATGTCGACGAACTTGACCTTGCCGTTGAAGTCCGCGACGATCGGCTCGGAGTACGGATCCCAGCCGAACAGGATGTCGCCCGACGCGATCTGCTGGCCGTCCTCGGCCTCCAGGGTTGCGCCGTACGGCACCGCAAGACGGCTGCGCTCCTGGCCGTCCTTGGTATATAGCACGATCTCGCCTTCGCGGCTGGTGACGATCCTGCGACCGTCGCCCGCACCCGGAGACGTTTCCGGCGTCTGCACGAACGTGATACGCTCGAACGCCGCCTTGCCGTCCACCTTGGACTTGCGCTGTGTCTGCGCCGCGATGCGCGACGCGGTACCACCGATGTGGAATGTGCGCAGCGTGAGCTGCGTGCCCGGCTCGCCGATGGACTGCGCCGCGATGATGCCGACGGCTTCGCCCAGGTCCACCATCGCCATGGTCGCGAGATTGCGGCCGTAGCACTGGCGGCAGACGCCGCGCTTGGCTTCACACGTGAGCACCGAACGCATCTTGACGGACTGGATGCCCGCATCGTCGATGAGGTCGGCCTCGGCTTCGTCGATCATCTCGCCGGCGGACACGAGCAGCTCGCCGTCGATCGGGTCGTAGACATCCTCCAGCGCCACGTTACCGACAATGCGGTCGCGCAGCGGCACGATGATGTCCTCGCCTTCCTTCAGCGCGCTCATGTCGATGCCGAGGATCGTACCGCAATCCTCTTCGGCGATCGTCACGTCCTGTGCGACGTCCACGAGGCGGCGGGTCAGGTAGCCTGCGTCCGCCGTCTTGAGCGCCGTATCCGCCAGACCCTTG
>DASUXU010000058.1:0-10562 GCA_036377735.1 Longimicrobiales bacterium | reverse complement strand
AGCGAGCCGGGATTGAGTGCGTCATAGTCGACGGCGTGCGCGGCGACCCAGAAGGAATTGCTGCCCATCGCCCAGCGCGCGGCGGCGGAGGCGAGCTGTTTCAGCGACGATGCATGCGTCCGGAAGCCGCCATACTCCTGGCGCGTCGCGCGCACATTCACTGCGGATGCGTCACCGGGTGTCAGAGCGATACCGGCGCTCACGCGATTCATTCCATGCGATCCCGCCGTCGCATGAACGGATGCATTGTCCGTCAGAAGCGGCGTCGTACGCAGCGTGACCACCCCGCCCGCGGCATTGCCCCAGAGCGCACTCGCAGGGCCGCGCAGCACGTCCACAGCCGTGATCGCCGCGACATCCAGATGCGTCAGTGTCGTCTGGCCATCCGGCATCGTTGCGGGAATGCCGTCCACACTGACCCGGACGCCGCGGATTCCGAACTGCGCGCGCGCGCCCATGCCGCGCAGCGTCAGCCGCTCGCCGACCGCGTCATTGAAGCGGTTCGCCACCTGCACCCCTGCGATCCCGCCCAGTGCCGCGTCCACCGCGGTCGCGTCCGTGAGCGACACGGTGGACGGGATCAGCGACTGCACCGCGTACGGCAGCCGCTCGGGCGGCACCGCCGACCGCGACGCGCGCACGTCGAGGGCCGGCAGTGTGTAGGGAATGGTGCGCGGCGGATGGGGCGTAGTATCCCGAACCTGCGCCGAGGCGAGGGCGGGGAGAAGGGCCAGGAGCACGGCGGCAGCTTTCAATGTGCGAGCCTTCCGGCGGTTTATCGCCGTCGCTAGATTGTGGGCCTCTGGAGGGCTAGTCCTAATTGGTAAGGCAGCTGACTTGAAATCAGCCGGGCGCAAGCCCATGGGGGTTCGAGTCCCTCGCCCTCCGTTGTTTCTAAATCCTTCTGCCGCTACACCTTACGCGCCCGGAGCCTTTTTCGGCTCTTCCGTCTCGCCCCCGCCGGTAACTTCCAGAGTCACCCCAGAGTCACCACGCGGGTGCCAGGCTCAGGGTTATCGACAACGCAACCTCAGGGCCGCTACTTCGTCCGCTTCCGGCCGCATTCTGTAAAACTAATGGGTTTTTCATCCTGCTTCACGCCGTGCGAGTCTGTGTACATCATCCCGGACCGATCAGGGCGTCTATAGGCAGAACCGAGGCGATGGGAGTTCGAATCCGCTCCTACTGGAGGGATGCCGTAACCCGGGGAGAAAGGCGGCAAGGGACCATGGCGGCGCCCTCGACGCTGTTGGCAGTCCGGCGTCAGTAGTACCGATGCCGTGAGGTCCCAGAACGGTGGCTGTCAAATGACGTTGAACCACGCACACACTTCGCGTGCGTTGCCGCCTACGGGCGGATAGTCCGTACACTTCAACGGAAGCCCACTATGCACAGGTCCAAAGCGATCGCTGTCGTCGCGGCACTCGCCGTACTTAGCGGCACTACTCCGAAGCCTGTCGCAGCGCAAAAGGGGTCATGCGGATGGATTCCGTACGGCTGGGGCGGCGCCCCATTCAACCAGGCGAGGCACGGTGGAAGTGGATGGTCGGTCAGTGACCCGGCGTTACAGTCGTCCCTTCCGAACCATGACAATCTCCACTCGTTCGACACCTACGACCATCCGCTGGATCATGACCACATGCCGGATTGTGGGGCGGAGCGCTAGGTGAAGATCCGGCACCCCAGCGGTCAAAAACTGGATACGGCGCGCAAGCGCCGTATCCAGCTTTTTGCTATGTGTATGGCCATCGCGGCGTGTAGCAACGGCAAGACGGAACAGTTCCCGGGCGATCCTATTCAATGGCCTGCGCAGACTTCGCCTGCATCCGCCGTTTCAAGCATAGACGTTTCGGCAATGGAGACTGCGCCCGTGTTACGTCCCGGGGTAGCGTTGACTCTCGGTGGGAGTGCGGCCGACCCTAAAAACCAGTTTAGCGTTGTGCGAGGCGTAGACGTCGATCAGGCCGGCCGGATTTATGTGCTTGACTCCTACGCTTATCGCGTTCGCGTGTATGACCGTAATGGGACATTTATTCGCGATATAGGACGGCGCGGTGAGGGGCCAGGCGAGTTCAGCCGACTACGTGGTCCTCAGCCTTTCGCGCACGGAAATGGTGTAGCGGTTGTTGGTGACACTCTTTGGGTAATCGACGGTCAATCGCTTGAGGCTTTTGCCTTGAATGGTGATTTTCTGACGGCGACACCACCGCAGTTAAATATGTTCGATGCTTATAGCCTCAAGAGCACTGACCAAGGCCTGGTCGTAGCTCGCACGCTGTTTGTAGACGGCAATAGTCTCACGTTGAGTCCGGCTTTGTATGATCCTGTCGGCCAGTCGCTTTCGGAAGGGTTCCGTCTTCGTTACACCCTCCGCGAGTCCAAAACGGACAATGCATCACCGACACTGGCTGCACCGATACCATTACCCAGTCTGTTCTTCGATATCGCTCGAGATGGTAGTGTACTACTGACGGTGGGAGACTCCTTTCACGTACGTCGGCTCGCATTTGGCGGCCGAATCAGCAACGAGGTGCTTGCGGCGGTTCACCGGCGCCTGGTCTCTTCCCAAGACATTGATGAATACGTGTCGGCGCAATTCAGTAGGATGAGCGCTATGAGTGGGCCACCAGGAACAGGCGGAGATAGCGAGGACGAGAAAGTGTACAAGAGAAGACTCCGAGCCCATCCCCGGGCACATTACCGCGAGGCAATCCGCCGGTTGATAATCTCGGACCGGAACGAACTACTGCTGAGGCGCTCTGACATTGTAGATCATCCGTACCGCACAGATGACGCTACGGCCATTGCCGAATGGACTTGGATCGATGAGTCCGGCCGGCCAGTGGCTCGCGTCCTTCTGCCTTCGTCCTTCACTCCGAAGCAGTTTCGCAAGTGCGAATTGTATGGCACCGACGAGGCCCCGGACGGGGCGCAGCTCGTCAGCAAGTTCTCGCTGGGCGGCCCACATTGCCAGCGGTGAACAAGGTTCGTGGACACGGAAGGTGTCAGCCGGCGCAGAATTATGATAACCTCCATCAACTGGATGTTCCGGGATATATCCATTACCACGATCACTTTTGGGATTGTGGCGCTGAGCGATAGGTGATGATCCCGGCCTCAACCAGCGTTGGGACGGACACGGCTCTCTTCCGCTGTATTCGTCTCGCGCTGGCAGTTCTTCTGTGGTCAGGGTGTGCTGATCACAACCCGTCCAGGGCCCACACCGGGACCGGAATGGTGTGGCCGGCGTCCGCCACGGCCTCAAGGCAATTGATCCTTGTTGACGATACGGCAATGCGAACCGCTCCATTATTGCATCCTGATCCGCGTCTGACACTGGGGCGCGCCTCCGACACGCCGGACCGGCACTTTGGAGTGATCGGCGGTCTCGCGGCGGATGCTCAGGACCGGATCTACGTGCTGGACTCCTACTCCTATCGCGTTCGCGTATACGACAAGGAGGGGCGTTTTCTTTACGACATCGGCCGGCGAGGCCAGGGCCCTGGTGAGTTCACGAGGCCTCGAGGCCCGCGCTTGCAGGGCCTTGGCAACGGCATCGCAATAGCGGGCGATACATTGTGGGTTCTGGATGCAGGCACAATAAAGGCATTTGCTCTGGACGGAACATACCTCGCGTCTTCGCCGGCAAATCCACCCTTGTGGGACGCTTTTTCCATTGAAGCCACGGAAGTAGGACTTTTCGTGGCACGCGTGTTGTTCTCTAACAGTGACTTTCTTCAGTTTCAATCGGCGATCTACGATCCCGCTGAAGAAACGGTCGGCAGCGGATTCACACTCCGATTCAATCTCGCTGTATCGCAGGCAGGGAAGGAACCCAAGTTTCCAATGACTCCCATCCCCCTGCCTGCGCTCTTTTTTGATGTGGCCCCAAACGGGGGTGTTTACTTTACCGTTGGCGACTCCTTTCATATTCGTCGGGTCAATTTTGATGGAACGACCCAAACTGAGTATATCGCGAACGTTTCTCGACGGGAGGTTACAGCCCGGGACATTGAGGACTTCGTCTCTGCAGTAGTGTCCAGACGCAGTGCACTGCAAGCCGACGCCGACGCAAGCGAACGCCGGGCGAGCGAAAAGAGCTACAGAATGCGGGCGAAAGCTCATCCGAAGGCCAAGTTCCGCGAAGCCATTCGACAGCTCATCGTATCTGATAATGGGGACTTATTACTCAGGAGATCTGATGTAGTCGACCGGCCCTATCGCACGCAGGCGATTGGTGCAATCGCTGAATGGACATGGCTCTCGTCGGACGGTAAACCCAAGGCGCGCCTGGTGCTGCCGGCGACTTTTACTCCAAGGGCATTTCGCGGCTGCGACCTGTATGGTACATCGGAGGACGATGATGGATCACAACTCATTCAACGCTATTCCGTAGGTGCCGCCGTGTGCAAGCCGTGATCACTTCGATTGCCGTTTAACCGCCGCATGTTGGTTACGGCGCCCCCATGACAAGACTCGTACGCTACACTTTCTCTCCCTTGCTCCACCGACGCCGCTTCGGCCGGCGACCCTCGCCGGGGCGCCAGTCGCGGGCGTGCCTCAGAAGGTAGTCGATCGAGAACGCGTGGCGCGTGGCGTCGCGCTCCCGCCGGAAGATCACTTCGGACCAGCCTCTCATACGCACGGGAATATACCACTCCTCGCCGAGACGCAGGTGCTGGCCGGCGATGGCGCGGATCAGGACGCGCTCGTACTTCGAGCGGCTCAGGTCCTTCGCCGGGAACAGGTCATCCCACATGCACAGGCGGCCGACGTCCTCGTATTCCTCGGGACGGTCCTGGAGCTCGAGCAGGGAAGGAGAGCGGCCGCGCATGACGCTGCCGATAAGCCGGAACGTGAACGGGTCCGACACCCGTCGTATCGAGCGCCAGAACTTGCGCGTAGTGCGGCCGGCAATGTCGCGCAGACTCAGCATCTCGCCGGCGGTCGTCTGCCACATGGCTTCGTCGACGTCCGCGATGAACGGGTTGTTCGGGTAGCAGCTGTAGCGCGCGAGCCAGCCGTGGCGACTGGTGTGCGGCACCGGCTTGAAGTTGTCGATCACCGGGATGTCGTGCTTCGCGAGCTGCTCGAGCTCGAAGTCCGGCCAGGTCATCACTTCGCGGATGATGCCGACGATCAGCGTCGCCGTTGCGATCATCAAAGGTGCGCTCGGCGTGAAGTCCGCCGTCACCTCGATGCGCTCGCCGCGCGGACGCACACCGACGCCGGTGGAGCGGCGATTCGTCGCCAGCAGCATGACCGCGGGCGGCAGGATGTACGTCAGCAGCAGTGCGAGTTTCTCGACAGTCCGGCCGTTCGTACGGCCCGCGGCGCCGTCGCCTGCATCGAATGAGACGTTGTAGTGCGAGCTGAAGCCGGTCAGCCGCGTGTTATGGCCTTCGCGCGTGTCCCACGCATCCAGCTCGTCGCGCACGAAGTGAATGCCTTCCCACAGCGACCGGCCAGCGCGCGCGCCACAGCCGCGCTCGATTTCGATCACGGGCGTTGCAACCTCGATCACGCCCGTGTCGAAATAGATCGCGCCGCCCGTCGGCAGATGATACGACGTGCCCGTGCGGTGCATCAGCGGTGTGCGCACGAATGACTGCGGCGAACGGAACAGGTCCTCCGGCCGCACCGGTTTATCATCCAGCAGCAGCACGAACTCGGACTCCATGCCCATTGCCGCGAGCTCCAGCTTCGCGCCGCCGGGCGTACGTTCGTGCAGCTTCTTGTTGGCACCACTCATTGCCGTACCGCCGTCCGATCCTGCTTCACTTCTGCTGCTTTCACTGCTTCCCCTGCTTCAACCGCGACACCCGCCGAGTCGCGCGGCTCCAGCCACGCATACCCGATGTCGACGTGCAGATGATCATCCGCTTCGCCGACCGACGCGCCGTACGGCCGCACCCAGATCCCGGGCGACACGCGGCGCGCTATTCCCGCATACTTCTCGATCAGATCACGCGTGCTCAGCCAGTCACTCCCCACACGGTATATGTTCGCCGCCGTGCCCCAGCAGTGTGTGGACGCGCCGCGCGTCAATCGATGAAGGGGAGAGCGGTAGCCGCCGTTCGCTGCAATGTGTACATACGTCCCCACCGCCTCGCGGAAGACCTCGAGCTGGGACGCCAGCAGCGTTACTGCGCATGGGACGTACCGCGGGAACTGACGCTGCTCCGGCGCTTCGCGGACATCCACGCCGATGAACTCCCACAGCTTGAAATGCTCGCTCACGTCCAGCTCGAGCGCGGTGTGCCACGAATCGATCTCGTAGAAAAACCGCGGCAGGCGGCGGCCGCGACCACCTGCATCGCGCAAAACGTCGCCCGGACGGAGTACCGCGCGCAGCGAACGCGGCAGTTCTGCGGCATCGACGATCGGGAGCGGCAGGCGACCTTCAGTCATGAGTGCCATCGGTCAGGTAGCGATACACGGCGCGGGATATCGACGCGATCGTGTCCTGGCGACGCCCTTCCTGCGGCGCCCATTCGGTCAGGATCACCAGCACATACGGCTCCCGGCCCTGGAGGTACACAATTCCTGCGTCGTGCGCGACCGTGGACATCTCGCCCGTTTTATGCGCAACGCGGGCGCCCTCGGGCAGGCCAGCCGGGATACCGCGCTTGAACTCCTGTCCGTGCAGCACCTCGAGCATCCGGGTGGACGCGTTTTCGCTGATCGCGCGTTTCTCCTCGATGGCGCGGAGCGCGCGGAGCAGGCCGGACGCGGTGACGCGGTTGTTGATACCGGCCTCCCATGCGGCGATGTCTTCGACGCCGCGCTTGAGCTCGATGCCGTCGAGCCGGAGCCGTGACAGGGTCTCCTGGATGGAGTCGAGGCCGACGATGTCGAGCAGGAGATTCGTCGCCAGGTTGCTGCTCGTGGTGATCATGTGCCACGCGAGCTCGTGCACGGTCAGCATCTTGCCGATGTTGTCGTGGACGACTGCATTGGCGTCGCGCTCGGACTCGACCTGGTAGGGCGAGCTGTCGACGATGCTCAGGAATCGGTTACGGATGTGGATGCGCGAGTGGGGCTGCAGCTCGCCGCGCTCGATGGCATCGTAGACGCCGAGCAGGACCGGCACCTTGATGGTGCTGGCCGCGTGAAACCACTGGTCGCCGTGGAGGCTCCAGCCGGTCCTGTGCTCGTAGTCATAGAGTGCAAGGCCGATATCCTTCGCGCCTGCCTGTTCGGCCAGCTGGAGGACTTCGTGCCGGAAGGTTCTGTCGCTCATTGCCGGGCGGGTTATGCACGTTCGGCGCCAGCGCGCTGAAACGTTCCCTGTGTGGAGGATCGCGGAAATCGGTCATGTTTTTTATCGCAACGGAGTCTGGAAAAATGAGCGGAAGATGGCTTGTGCTCCTGCTGGCGCTGACGGCGTGCCGGGACACACCGACGGACCCTGTCGATGACGCGCCGCTCCCGGCTGCCCTGCGGCTGGCAGAGGTGACCGGGGGGCTCGAGTCCCCGGTATATGTGACCAACGCCGGTGATGACCGGCTGTTCGTCGTGGAGCAGGTGGGCCGGATCCGCATCGTGAAGAACGGCGTTCTGCAGGCGACGCCGTTTCTGGACCTGACCGGCATTGTGACCGCGGGCGGAGAGCGCGGGCTGCTCAGCGTGGCGTTCCATCCGGACTACGCGTCCAACGGCTTCCTGTACGTGAACTACACGGACCAGTCGGGAGACACGCAGATCACGCGCTATCATGCCACCGGCGACATTGCCGAGCCCGGTTCAGCAAAGCCGATCCTGCACGTAGACCAGCCGTTCTCCAATCACAACGGCGGCCTCCTGCTGTTCGGTCCCGACGGCCTGCTGTATGTCGGCATGGGTGACGGGGGCAGTGGCGGTGATCCCCAGGGACACGGTCAGAACCCCAATACACTCCTGGGCGCATTGCTGCGTCTGGACGTGGACCACGGCGACCCGTATGCGATCCCGGCCGGCAACCCGTACGTGGCGGGCGGCGGTGCGCCCGAGATCTGGGCGATCGGTCTCCGGAATCCGTGGCGGTTCTCGATCGACACGCCCACGAACACGCTGATCATTGCGGATGTCGGTCAGGGCGAGTGGGAGGAGATCAACGCGGTCCCTCTGTCGAGAGCCGGCGTGAACTACGGCTGGAACATCATGGAGGGTCGGCACTGCTATGCGGAGTCACCCTGTACTACGACGGGGCTTACGCAGCCGGTTCACGAATACAGTCATGATGACGGCTGCTCCGTCACGGGCGGATACGTCTACCGGGGCAGCGTGATCCCCGGCCTGGGCGGAACATACTTCTATTCGGACTTCTGCAGCGGCTGGCTGCGGAGCTTCCGCCTGTCGAACGGCCAGGCTATCGAGCACCACGAATGGGACGTTGCGGATGTTGGCAACATCACGTCGTTCGGTGAGGATGCGGTGGGGGAGCTGTACGTGACAGCGGCGGGGAAGTTGTACCGGATCGAAATGGTCGAGACGACGCAGCAGTAACCGGCGTCAGCGGCCGCTACCAGACGGGGTCGCGCGCGAGCATCTCCTCGATCTCGCCCGCGGCCAGCGCGGCCGAGAAGAAGTAGCCCTGCGCATACTGCGGCCCGACCTCGCGCAGGAAGGAAAGCTGCTCCGCCGTCTCGACACCTTCCGCGACCGCGGCCATGCCGAGGTTGCGGCTGAGTGCGACAATGGTCTCGACGAGGCCCGCGTTGTTGCCGGTGAAGCCGATCTGACCCACGAACGAGCGGTCGATTTTCAGGGTGTCGATCGGGAACGCGTGCAGATAGCTGAGCGACGAGTAGCCGGTACCGAAGTCGTCGATGCAGAGCTGTATGCCCCGTCCGCGCAGCGCGTCCAGTGTCGCGGCTACCCTCTGCTCGTTGCGGATGACCACGCTCTCCGTGATCTCGAGCCGGAGCAGCGCCGGGTCGATGCCCGTGCGGTCGAGGATCGCATCGAGCTGGTCGAGAAGGTCACCCTGCAGAAACTGCTTCGGCGACAGGTTCACCGCCATGGTGAGCGGCTGCTGCGGCGAGAAGCGTTCGTTCCACGCAGTGACCTGACGGGCCGCCTCCTCCAGCACCCACCACCCGATCGGGATGATCAGGCCGTTCTCCTCCGCGACCGGTATGAACTCGGCCGGCGGCACGATCCCCCTCTGCGGATGCTGCCACCGGATGAGCGCCTCGAACCCCGTGATCCGGCCGCGCTTCAGGTCGATGATCGGCTGGTAGTGCAGCATGAACTCATTGCGGTCGATGGCGCGCCGCAGGTCCGTATCGACCTGCAGCACGTGCACCGCGCGCTCGTGCATCTGGCGGTCGAACACCTCATAGCGCGAGCGGCCTTCCAGCTTCGCGCGGTACATCGCCGTGTCCGCGTCCCGCAGGATTTCCTCCGGTATTTCATAACCGGTCGAGCTCAGTGCGATGCCGATGCTGGCGGTGATGTACACCTCGTGCTTGTCCGCGATGAACGGCTCGACCAGGGACGCCAGGATGCGCTCCGCCACGGCGGTCGCGTCCGTCGCGTCCGGCACGTTGTCGAGCAGCAGTGCGAACTCGTCGCCACCCAGGCGCGCAACGGTGTCACCCAGCCGCACGCATTCCTGCAGCCGCCGCCCGATCGCGATCAGCAGCTCGTCACCCGCCAGGTGGCCGAGGCTGTCATTCACCAGCTTGAACCGGTCGAGGTCGAGGAATGCGACACCGAATACGTAATCCGTGTGCCGCTTCGTGTGACGCATCAGCCGCTCGAGACGGTCCACGAACAGGGCCCGGTTCGGAAGGCCGGTCAGCGCATCGTGGAACGCGTTGTACGTGAGCTGGTCCTCCGCGCGCTTGCGCTCCGTCGTGTCCATGACGATCGCGACCACGCCAATGATCTCGCCCTCGGGCGAGACGTGCGGACTGTACAGTGCAGAAGTCCACCCCGCGCGGCCGGTGGCGGGAATCGAATAGGGCACGTCCGGCGACTGCACGGTCTCGCCCGCCAGCGCCCGCTGCAGCAGCGCGTCGACGCCGTTCTCCACGAGGTGGGGGAACACATCGGTGGCGCGGCGGCCGATCACCTGCTCCGAGCGCATGCCCGTGATCTCTTCCATGAACCGGTTGAAGAGCTGGTAGCGGAGCTCCTGGTCGTAGACGATCACGCCCTGGTGGATGCTCGACACGATGGTGCGCGTGAAATGCTCATAGTCACGGAGCTTCAGCTCGGACTCCGTACGCGCACTTACGTCGTGGATGATCCCCTGGTATCCCAGCACCTCGCCGGCCGCGCCATGCCTCACCATCGAGCTGAGCACGCAGTCCAGCTCGCGGCCGTCCTTCGCACGCAGACGCACGCGGAAATTCCGCACGAAACCCGTCCGCTCGATCTCCTCGCGGAAGCGCCTGCGGTCCTCGGCGTTCACGTACAGCTGCTGCGCGCGGCCGCGGAGCAGCTCGTCCTTCGTGTAGCCGAACATCCGCAGTGCCGCGGGATTCACCTCCACGAAGCTGCCGTCGCTGCGCGTGAAGTAGATCGCGTCGTGGGACTCCTCGAACAGTGCGCGATAGCGGTCCTCACTCTCG
>DASUXU010000057.1:0-3983 GCA_036377735.1 Longimicrobiales bacterium | reverse complement strand
CCACCGTCCTGAAAACGGAATGACCCCATTAGCCTTTAGCCCATTAGCCATTAGCCATTAGCCATTAGCCATTAGCCATTAGCCATTAGCCATTAGCCATTAGCCATTAGCCATTAGCCATTAGCCATGGGCGACGTCAGTCGCCCGCGATCACACTCGCCGGATCGATCCGGGCGGCTCGCCTGCCGGGGAGATAGCACGCGACTGTCGCCACGGCGATCAGCGACAGTGTAACGAGGGCGAACGTTCGCGCGTCGGTCGGGCTGATGTCGAACAGGACGTGCTGAAGCAGCCGCGTGCCGTAGAGCGCGGCCACAACGCCGAGCGCGGCGCCGGCAGCGGCAAGTGCCACGCCGCGCCCGAGCACCAGGCGTACGACCGATGTGGGTGTCGCGCCCAGCGCGAGTCTCACACCGATCTCGCGCTGCTGCTGCGCCACGCTGTAGGACATCACGCCGAACACGCCGAGCGCAGCGAGAACAAGCGCAATCCCGGCGAAGCCACCCACCATCAGCGTCCAGTTGCGTGGTGTCGTGATCGCACCGCTCAACCGGTCTGCCAGCAACTGTACGTCGAGCAGCGGCAGACCCGGATCGATCGCATGCAGCCGCGCCCGCACGGGTGCGAGCACCGCGGTCGGATCCGAAGACGCACGCACGACCAGCTGCATCGTCGCACCGCCCCACTGCGAGTATGGCGCAAACACACCCTCACCGCTGCCGGTCAAACCGCTGTATCGAATGTCGCCCACCACGCCGATGATCGTGGAGAGCGGACACTGGAGGCATCCACCCTCGACGAGCTGGCGGCCCAGAGGCGACTGGCCGGGGAAGTATCGCTCCGCCCACGTGCGGCTCACGATCAGCACCGGCGGCGCATTCGCGTCGTCGCGCTCATCGAACATCCTGCCGGCGAGCAGCGGCACGCGCAGCGCCGTGAACATCTCCGGTGTCACCACTGTCCATGGCGACGCGGGCTCTGCCGCCCCCGCCGGAACCGGACGGTCGACCAGGTTGAAGTTGTTCGATGCACCCTGGTTGTCCGGCGGCAGGGCTGAGGCGAGGCCTGCGACGAGCACCCCGGGTACTGCAACGACCTCGCGCAGCGCGTCGTCCCAGAACTGGATGTCCGCGGCGGAGTCGCCGTACTGCGACGGCGGCAGCGAAACGCGCATCGCGACTATGTTGGATGCGTCTATTCCGACGTCCACGTGCTGCATGCTCATGAAGCTGTGCAGCAGCAGCGCGGCGCCCGTGACGAGCGGCAGCGCGAGCGCGAACTCTGCCACGACCAGCCCGTCCTGCACGGCGCGTGTGCCGCGACCCGAAGAGCTGCGTCGGTCGCTGCCGCGGAGCGCGTCCGCAACACCGCGCGCCGTGGTGAACATCAGCGGATAGACGGCGATCCCTACGCCGCATGCCGCTGCAATCAGCAGCGTTGCAAGGATCATCCGCATGTCGAGCGAGGCCGTCTCGAGACGCGGCATGGCCGGACCTGCCTTGTGCAGTGCGGTCAGCCCGGCCACGGCGACGGGAAGCGCCAGCACACCGCCAAGCAGCGCCAGCACCAGGTTTTCCGTCAGCACCAGACGCGTGATGCGGACGCGCCCGGCGCCGAGCGCAGTGCGCAGTGCCGTCTCGCGCCGCCGGCCGACCGCGCGCACGAGCACCAGGTTCGAGACGTTGGCCAGCGCAACCAGCAGCACCAGCACGACCGCGCCCGACAGAACGAGCAAGGACTTCGTCGCATCACCGAACAGGATCTCGCGCAACGCGTATGGCGTCAGCTTCGCCGTGCGGTCATTGAACCCCGGTGCGTACATCGGGAAAAGCCGCTCGCTGATGCGCTCGAGATCCACCGCGGCTGCTTCACGTGTGACGTCCGGACGCAGTCGCCCGAACACCGCCAGCCCGAACGGCCCCCGCCGGTTCGGCTGCTCGAGACGCATCAGCGGCCACGCATCCGCGGTGATGCCCCCGAGGGTCGTGATCTCCGGAGCCAGAACGCCGATCACCGTGTGACTCACGCGGTCCAGAACCATGGTTCGGCCGACAGCGCCGGCGCCATCGGCTCCCGCCGCCGCACCGAAGTGGCGGCGGGCAAGGTCGCTCGTGATGACCACGACCGGCGGCGCATCTGCTGATGCATCGGACGACGTGAACGTGCGGCCGCGCGCGGCTTCGACACCGAACGTGCTGAACAGACCCGACGTCGCACGGCCCGCTCGGATCCATACCGGCTCGGTGCCACCCGTCAGCGCCATCTGACCTGTCCGCACCGCAGTCACCGCTGTGAAGCTCTGCTGCCACCCTTCGATCCCGAGCATGTCGGCGACTGACAGGCTCCAGCGGTTCGTTTCGGAGTTGCGCTGGAAGATCCGGACGATCCGGTCCTCGTCGGGGTAGGGAAGCGGGGCGCGCAGCACCGCATTCACTGCGGACAGCACCGCCGCCGTGCCGCCCAGGCCGATCGCAAGTGTGCCGATCGCCGTCACTGCGAACACGGGCGTGCGCCGCAGACCGCGCAGCGCGAACCGCACGTCGTGCGCGGCGTCCGCCAGCCACCGGCGGATCCAGCCGTCGCGCATCTCCTCGCGGTATCGATCGCCGCCGCCGAACGACGCCAGCGCCCGCCGCCTCGCCTCTTCCGCCGGGAGACCGGCCGCAATGAGCGATGAGGTCTCCATTTCGACGTGGAACCCGAACTCGCGCTCCATCTCGGACTCATCCGGTGGCCGGAACAGCCCGCGCACCTGCGATGCAATCTTCTTCAGCATTGCCATGTGAGCCTCACGTAGTCTCGATGATCAGGTCGACTGCACTCACGAACCGCCGCCAGCTCGTCGTCTCCGCGCTGATAGCGCGCTTCCCCTCGCGCGTGAGCGAGTAGTACTTCGCCTGGCGATTGTTCTCCGTCATCTGCCAGCCGCTCTCCACCCAACCCTTCTGCTCGAGACGCTGCAGCGCCGGATACAGCGACCCCTGGTTCACATCCAGCACACCCTTCGACAGCTCCCGGATCCGAACACTGATCCCCCACCCATGCATCGGTGCGAGACTCAACGTCCGCAGAACCAGCAGCTCCAGCGTCCCTCGAAACGCCTCCGACGATCCCGCCCCCATTCGAATCCTCCCGCGACAGGCCGTTCCCCTTGCTATCTACAGAAGTGATGTCCCGCCCTTCTGTCGAATGCAAGAGGACAGGGACCAAACGATGTCCTGCCGCAATGCCCGATCCCGGGAACCCCCATCCCGCCCCCGAACACCCATCGACTCCACCCAAAGCCCTCAAACCCTTGCCCCACACCACCTCCCCCTCTGGCACGCGCCTTGGTATACAGCAGAATTCATTAGCCCATTAGCCATTAGCCCATTAGCCATTCACCCAAGGGGTGCCCCATGGACTCGCTGATCCGCGACACCCGCATCGGTCTGCGCTCACTGCGCCATCAGCCCGGCTTCTTCGCTGTCGCGGTCGTTACGCTGGCGCTGGGCATCGGTGCGAGCACGGCGATCTTCGCGGTGGTGGAAGCGTCGCTGCTGAGGGGTCTGCCGTTCGACCAGCCGGACCGGCTGGCGATGGTATGGGGTGTGGCAGGTCCGGAGCGTTCGGTGCGGGGAGCGTCGCCGATCGAGGTCTCGGACTGGAGTGCGATGACGCACTCGTTCACCGACATCTCGGTCTTCGACCAGGTCATGCTGAACCTGAGCGGTGACGGCGACGCGCAGCAGGTTCCTGCCGAGCGAATTTCTGGCAGCTATTTCAGCATGCTCGGTGCAAGTCCGGTTCTGGGCCGGGCGATCGGGCGTGAAGACGAGCGCATTGGAGCGCCGCCGGTCGCAGTGATAAGCGACAACCTCTGGCGCACGCGCTATGGCGCCGACGCCGGCGTACTCGGTCGCACGATCGACCTCGATGCGCAGCGCTTCACGATCATCGGCGTGATGCCGCCCGGCTTCGGCGGCATCTCGTTTACGGCCGAT
>DASUXU010000056.1:0-4316 GCA_036377735.1 Longimicrobiales bacterium | reverse complement strand
ATCGGCTCCACGTTCAGTCCGGAGCGCGTGTTCGTCGCGAGCGACGGTGTGCTGGCACTGCGTGCTGCGGGCAGGGAAGCGGGAACGAACGAGGGTGCGTATGAGGACCTCGTCGACCGCATCGACACGCAGCCCGACCGTGCACTCGCGCTGGCGGCAGCATCGACTTCGCTGCGCAGCGACGAGCCGGTGAAGCGTTTCGGCGTTGTGCACGACGTGGTTTCATTTCCGTGGCGCAACGGCCGGATGCGGCTCGAGCTGAGCCGCGCGTCGCATCTGCCCGTTGCCGTCGAGACCGTTCGCACGTATCCGCACAACCTGCGCTGGGCGGCGTTCGGCGACGTCACCATCCGCACCGAGTACGTGAACTGGACACTGCAGTCGTCCGGGATCACGTGGCCGATGCAGCACAAGGTGACGTGGAACGGCGAGCCGTGGCGGGACATCACGGTACAGAAAGTTGCACTCGATGCGACACCGGTTCCGTCGGACTCGTTTGCGATCGGCGACTCGGCAAGAGCGCAGTTCCGGGCGGCCGCGTGGCAGTCACCATCCGCATTCCGCTTCGGCACCCGCGGCACGCCTGTCGATATAGCGCCGAACATTGTCCAGCTCCCGGACTTCTGGGCAATGACGATGGTGAAGCAGCCGGACGGTGTGGTCCTGTTCGAAGCGCACCTGAGCGACACGTACTTCGACGAGGTCCTCGCCGAGGCGCAGCGCCGCTATCCGGGCACCCCGGTGAAGGCAGTGGTGGTCACGTCGGACCCGTGGGCGCACGTCGGTGGCATCCGGCAGGTCGTGGCACGCGGCATTCCAATCTATGCGCACGAAGCAAGTATTCCGTTCCTGACCCGCCTGGTGAAAACGCCGCATACGCTGACGCCGGACCTGCTGCAGCGCTCGCCGCGCGCGCCGAAGTTCGTGGCGGTCTCAGGCAAGACCGTGATCGGCAGCGGACCGGAGCGCATCGAGCTGTATCCGGTGGGCGGGCCGTACGCGGAGCGCATGATCATGGCGCATTTCCCCGCCCAGCGCGCGATCTACGGCAGCGACCTGATCTTCCAGAACCGGGGACCGGACGGCAAACCCGCGAATGGCTTCCTCGCCACGCCCGCGCGCGATCTCCGGCGGGCCATCGAGCGCGAGAAGCTGTCGGCGGATGTCGTATTCTGTGTGCAGAACGGCTGTGCGTGGGATGGCGCGGCATTCATGCGGGACGAAAGCAGGCCGCCCGCGAAGCCGCAGTCCTGATCAGCTCGATTGCGCGCGCGCGCCGATCGGCGGGGACTGCAGCGCTTCGCGGATCCCTTCGATGAACTGGCGCGGCGTGCCGCCTTTGTCGATGACGGCACGCACGCCCATCGCACGGAGCTGGCCGTCATAGACGTCGCCAAAACTGGTATACGCCGCGATGCGCATGTCCGCCGCGCATTCGCGGCCGGCCAGCTCACGCAGCCAGTCGAGTCCGGACTTTTCCGGCATGTTCAGGTCGAGCAGGATGAGCTGGGGACAGTGCTGATCGAGGAGGGCGTCCGCGGCGGCGGCGCCGGAGGCCTGGAGCACCACAAAGCCGGCATGCTCGAGCAGCGCCGAGGCGATGGCCATCTGGTCGGGATTATCATCCACGACGAGTACAACTTCTTGCGGCACAATCACCTCCGGGGGATCAGAGTGCTACAAGAGACAACACTGCCCGGAGTTCTTCAACTGGCGTGACGGGCCGCCGCTCCCGCCCGTGTCCTCTCTGGCCCGCGCTTGTACATTGAGGCGTTGACCCTGAGAGCCCCAGCCGTCGAGGCGTCATGCATTCCATCATCCGTTTCGTCACCATCTTCTCGTTTCTCCCGCTCGCCGCCTGCAGTACTGCGGGAGGTATCGGATCGGCGGGCGTCCCCCCGCAGCTCACGCAGGAAGAGCAGATCAGCGGCACGCGCGCGCTGCTCATCGCAGTGAGTGTCATCGACGAGAATGTGGTGTGGGCGAGCGGCGCGTCAGGTACGTACGTCCGCACGACGAACGGCGGTGCAACATGGCAGGCGGCAAAGGTGCCGGGTGCGGACTCGCTGCAGTTCCGTGACGTGCACGCGGTCGACGCGAACACAGCGTACCTGTTGAGCATCGGCAACGGCACGGACTCGCGCATCTACAAGACCACGGATGCGGGTGCGACATGGACGAAGCAGTTCCAGAACACGGATCCGGCGGCGTTCATCGACTGCATGGACTTCTGGACGCCGGAGCGCGGCATCGTGATCGGTGACGCGGTGAACGGCCAGGTCTACATGCTGACGACAACGAACGGCGGCCGGACGTGGGACCGCGTACCGGCCGCATCGCTGCCGGCGGCCACGCCCGAGGAGGGCAGCTTCGCCGCCAGCGGTACGTGCGTCGAGACTGCACCGGGCGGTCATGCGTGGATCGTCGCAAACAACCCGACGACGGCGCGTCTGCTGCACACCGCGGACTACGGGAAGACGTGGTCGGTGGACACACTGCCGATCACGACACGCAACGGCACGGGCACGATGTCGATTGCGATGCGGAATATGCGCGAAGGTTTTGCACTCGGGGGCGGCACCGCGCAGCCTACGGATGAGCTGGCCGCACTCACGAGCGACGGCGGGAAGACGTGGGAACTGCGGACACGACCGCCGCTCACACGCGGCATTTACGGCGGTGCATACGTGCCGGGCGCTCGCGTCACTACGATCGTCGCGGTCGGACCGGACGGCGCGGTCTACACGCGTGACGGCGCACGCACCTGGACGGCCATCAACAGCAACAACTACTGGAGCCTGGGCTTCGCCTCGCCGCGCGCCGGCTGGCTCGTCGGCAACGCGGGGCGCATCACGAAGATCTCGGGGTTCTGAGGCGGATCAGCGCCGGGCGAATCAGCGCAGGAGTGACCGGACGCATTCACCCAGTGCGGTGATGCCGTCCGCGAGCTGCGCGTCGGACAGGTAGGGCGCGGGGCCGAGGCGAAGCACGTCGCCGCGGAAGTCGGTGTAGATACCGCGCTGCTTCAGTGCGGCGTGCAGTGCACCAGCGTGCGGCGAGCGGAGCGCGAGGAATCCGCCGACATCCTTCAATGCGACGGCGCGATCGCGATCGATCAGAGATGGATCCAGGTCGAGCGCGTCGAACGACGACATCAGGAGTCCGACCTGGTGCTGACTCACTTCGCGCAGGAGCGACGGCGTCAGACCCTGCTCCTCGAAGAACTCGAAGACGCGGGCGCCGCGGTAATTCGCAGTCGCATCGTATGTCGCGCCCGCGAAGCGATGGCCGCCGGGACCGTATGAAACGCCACCGTCCGGCCGCTTCGTCAGCGCCGTAAACTCGCTGAACCATCCCGTGATCACCGGCCGCAGTGCGCAGCCCTTCGGCAGCCGCATGAATCCGTTGCCCTCGCCCAGCTGGCAGTACTTGTATCCCGCGCCGACGATAAAGGCATCCTCCAGTCCGAACGCATGCACGTCGAACGGCACGATGTTCATGTGATGGTACGCATCCACCACCAGCGCCGCGCCATGTTTCCTGCACGCTTCCGCCACAGCCGACAGGTTCGGCACAATGCGGGAGTTCATGAAGAACACGGATGATATGAACACGACGAGTGTGCGGTCGTCCACGCGCTCGGCGAGACGCTCGGCCACGGACTCGACGGGCATGGCATCGACCTTGTCGACCGGGATGCCTTCTTCCGACAGCCGGTCCACCTGGCGACGGATGCTGTGAAATTCGCCGTCCGTCGTCAGGATGCGCTGCCGCTTCTTCACGGGCAGAGCGGACAGCAGTCGCACGATCAGCTCGTGCGTGTTCTCAGCGAGTGCGATGTCAGCGTCGGGCTCGCCGAGCAGGCGGGCATAGCCCTTCCGCACGCGGTCCGCGCGCTCGAAGGACGCGCCCCACTTGTCGTCGACCAGGTTCGCTGCGTCCAGCCATGCCTGCTGCTGCGCGTCGAAGCCGCAGTCCGGCCACGCCTGGTGGGAGTGACCGGACAGCAGGATGCGCTCGGTGACGCGAAACTTCGTGTAGTGCTGCGCCAGTGCGTTGGGGGAAGCGTGCAGCGAATCAGGTGTGATCGTCATCAGAGCTCCGTCCGGATCTCCCACAGGTCGGGGAAGGCGTGGCGGAACAGGGTCTCGCGCAGGTACTGCGCGCCGGCACTGCCGCCCGTGCCCTTCCGGAACCCGATCGTGCGCTCGACCATCTTGACATGGCGGTAGCGCCACTCCTGCACGCCCTCGTCCAGGTCCACCATGCGCTCGCACATGTCGCGCACGGCGATGTCGTTGCGGTATGCGTCGATC
>DASUXU010000055.1:0-2069 GCA_036377735.1 Longimicrobiales bacterium | reverse complement strand
TCAATCCGACCGCGCGCTACAACCCTGGCCAGTCGACGAACCTGAAGATCTTCAAGTCTCGGGAAGAGGCGGAGCAAACAGATGGCGTGTGAGTGGCAAATGGCACGCTTCCTGTATACCCCTATCCGCCCTTTGCGCCCGGCAACCGGCAATCACACATTCGCGCACCCCGGATCATGACAGATCAGAAGCAGAAGACGATTCTTCTCGTGGAGGACAATGAGGACAATCTCGTTGTCTACCGAACGATCCTCGAGCATGTCGGATTTGCCGTGGTGGAGGCGCGGGATGGGGAGGAAGGCGTCGCGCGAGCGAAGGAGCGTCTGCCGGACCTGATCCTGATGGATATCTCGATTCCGAAGATGGACGGCTGGGAAGCGACGCAGCGTCTGAAGAGCGACGAGTCGACGAAGGACATTCCGATCATCGCGCTGACGGCGCACGCTCTGGAGGAGGACCGCCAGAAGGCGACGCAGGTCGGCTGCGACGGCTACCTGGCGAAGCCGGTCGAGCCGCGTCGTGTGGTGCAGGAAGTGGAGAAGTTCGTGGGTCCGGCGAGACCGCCGGCCGCGGCGAACAGCTAGCTCTGAAAACCTACAGGCTCATCCAGCGGTCGATGGCGCGCAGCGCCGCCATGCAGGCCGCCTCTTCCAGCGGCCGTGCCGGATCCATCGGTGCGAACCCTGACAGTGTAGCGAACCTGCGCTTCATGGCGGCCTCGATGGCCAGAGCCACATAGCGCCTGCCGAACAGCGACACAACCGACAACCCTTCCAGTCCGAGCACGAGGCCATCCGCCGTGGATTCCGCGGCGCGCATCGTGGCAAGCACGGCCGCGCGTGCACGTCCGGCCTCGCTGTCCAGCTCGCTGGCATCCCCGACCGCCGTGCCGCCCTCGTGCGTCAGGCGCACATGGCACGTAATGCGGCTGCCCTCGCGGGACAGACCTATGTCCTGAAGCACCAGCAGTCTGCCGCCGCCGAGGCCGTCCGCGCGTTCGGGCGCGCCGATCACGTTCGCGGTGACAATGCGCAGGGTGCGGGGATCGAGAGCGACGCCGAAGCGCTCGACGACGCGCGTGACCGCATTCGCCAGGATCGTGGATGACGCGCCGGGCTGGGCGTGGATCCGCAGATCCGTGATCTCGCTGCCATCGATCCAGACAGCGGCCGCAATGACGCCCGGCAGACGCTCGATCTCCACCATGAGGCGGACTTCGACGTCGTGCGTGCTGCGGTCGATGGGCTCGGGTGCGTGGCTCATTGCGTCAGAACTCGTCCGATAACCAGCGGTTGATGGCCTGGAGCGATGCGAGGATCGCCGCCTCTTCCGGCGACCGTACGAGCTGGGACACGCCCGTGAGCGCGATGGTCTCGCGGCGCATCAGCACGTGTGCAGCCACCATCACGAACGAACGCCCGTGTGCCTCCACGATGGCCACGTCCTCCAGCGCGATGTCGCCCCTGTCACGTGCCGTGGCGATCGCGGAGATCAGACCCTTCGCCGCTGCGAGCGCACGGCCCTGCGGCGTGCTGGCACCGGAGCCGGTGCCGATGTAGTGCTCGCGTTCGCGCCGCACCGTCACGTGACACACGGTCTCGCGATTCGTGGCATTGCGCACGTCGAAGCCCACGTAGACGAAGCGGAGGTCCGGCTTCTCCTGGGCCCTTGACGGCTTGTCCGCAAAATGACCGAGCGGTACGCTGCCGATCGCGTCCGGCGCCGTAGTCTGTGCGACGCTGATCGCCCGGCGGTCCACGGTCAGCCCGAAGCCGGCGCACAGTGCGGACTCCACGTTGCGCACGATCTGCTTCGGGTGGAGCCGGTCCGAGGCGAGGATGTGAATCTCGTCGAGGCGGCCGTGCGCATTGCTGACCACGCGCGCCGAGATCACACCGGCCAGCCCGCTCAGGAGCTGTTCGATGTCGGATTCGGGCCAGGCGTTCGAGCTTGCGAGGGTCATCAGGCCTGTTCGACAGAATCACAGGGTGACGGACGGGGTAGAACCTGACCCGAAGCTAGTGCGGCCGGGGTGGCGCCGCCAGTGAGAGCGCAGGCGTTTGCGCCCC
>DASUXU010000054.1:0-7851 GCA_036377735.1 Longimicrobiales bacterium | reverse complement strand
GGCCGAGGTCGTGGACGGGCCATGAGGCGAGGAGCTGCTGGAGGGTGACGCGGCCGAGCTCGGGATGTTCGCCCTCGAGCTCCAGGTCTTCAGGCGTGATGTTCATGGCACGCACCGCTGCCACGCTACGTGCGCGCAGCTCGGCGAACGTGTCGAGCAGCTCGTCCATGGTGCGGCCGGCGCTGGCCTGCTGCTGCGCGAAGCGGTCGAACGGCTCGAAGCGGCGGTTGGGTCCCTGTGCGCGGATCAGCGTGATGCGGGGGATCCAGTCGGTGCGCTCGCCGTGGATCAGGTGACCTACGACGTCGAACGGGGTGAACGTGTCGGGTCCCTCGCTCGCATCGGTCCAGGCGGTCGAAGCACCTCCGAGCAGCGCGCGCAGAACGCCAGGCGTGCGCTCGATCACCTCGAGCGTTTCATTCAGCGAAAAAGCGCTCATCGTGCGAGCCTCTCTGCCGCATTGCGAACAGCGGCGCGATACGTTTCATCTTCGACGACGGCATCGCCTGCATACTGGAGGACGTGGCGGACGAGCCAGCGCGCGTCCGCGACGCGATGCCGCACGACGACGCTGCCGTCCTCCTCAGGAGTCGCACCCGTCCGCTCAGCCACCCAGCGTGCGATGCCGGGGGCGTAGCGCACCGCGACCTCGTCGTCCTCCTGGGCCGCGTACGGCACGCCGTTGTCGCTCGCATCCCACTTCAGGGTCATCAGCTCCTGCGACGCGTCCGACGCCTCCTCGATGCGGATGTCGAGCGCGCGGTCCAGCCGGAAGAAGCGCGAATCGCTGCGGTCGTAGTCGTATGCGTGAACGTACCAGAAGCCGTCGTGATAGAGTAACCGTTGCGGCGCGATGCGGCGCTGCGCGGGTTCCACGTCGCCTGGCTTCAGGTATGACATCACGCAGATACGCCTGGCCGCGATCGCGTCCGACACCGTGCCGCGCAACACGTCGTCACCGACGGAGAGCAGCATGTCGTCACCCGCGGAATCTTCTTCGACTGCAGACTCCGCGGAAGGGCGCAGGTCCGGCGCGCCCAGCTCGCTGCGGATGCGGCGCCCCAGCGCAACGACTTCACCACGTCTGCCCGGCTCACACTCGAGCGCCATTGCGCGCAGGCCCAGCTCGAGCGCGAGGCCCTCCCCGGTGTTCAGGCGCACAGGGCGGCGATAGCGGTCGTTCGCGTTCACCTCCACACGATCATCCTCGAGCATCACCGCAAATGCGTCGATGCTGCCCGCGGGATGATAAAACTCGCGCGCGGTGACCTGCTCGATGTCACGCGCGACGGTTTCCTCTGACACGCCGAGCGCTTCCGCCAGCGCGGCGAGCGTGGTGCCGCCGGGCCTGCACGCTGCAGGCAGGATGTAGAGGATCCGCTCGAGCTGCGCTTCCGCGGTGTTCAGGTCGCGCGAGCTCATGCGTCACCCCCGCCATGCAACGCGACCACGCTGCGCGCGAGCCTGCGGCGTTCTTCGATGAGCGAATCAGGCGACAGGATGCGCGCATCGTCCTCGAGGCTCAACACCCAGCGCAGGAACGGGTCGACCTGGTGCAGCTGGAAGCTGCGCACCTGGGCGCCGTCGGCCTCTGTCGAGATGAGCTGGCCGTGGCCGTTGCGCTCCGCCCAGAGGCTGAGCGGGAATGCGAAGCGCACGACTGCTTCCAGCGGCTCCTCTTCCGTATCGCCGAGCGACCACGGATCGCGATCGGCATACGTCGCCAGGCGGAAGTCGGACGGAATCGCGTAATCCGGCGTGCCGGGCTTCTTCGTGTTCGCATCGAGCTGGCTCATGCGGCCGACGCGGAATACACGAATGTCGTCGCGCGTGGCATCGTGGCCGACGAGATACCAGTTGCCGTGCTGGAACATGAGGCCGTACGGCGCCACGTCACGCTCGGTCGTGGTACCGCGGTAGATGCCGTTGTAGGTGAAACGCACACGCTTCTTCGAGCGGAGCGCCTCGGACAGGATCTTGAGCTGGCCGCTCAGCTGGGCGGCACCGGGTGTGTCCACGAACAGCACGCGATCGTCCTGATCGAACGCGTCGACCTCGAGCGCGAACGCAAGCTTGCGGAATGCAGAGCGCGACTCGCGCTGGAGAGGAAAGCCGGGGATGCGGCCCACGCGCTTCAACGCGTCCAGCGCCAGCGGGATCTCGGACTCGCGGACCTGCACACTGGATGGGCGTCGCTTGTCGCTGTAGCGCACAGCGGGATCGAGCTTTTCGACGATCGACAGGTACGGCAGGTAGAAGTCCCGCTTGTCGATCTGATACCCCTCCACCACCTCGCCCTGGTTGATCGAGTAGTCCACGGTGCGGATCGGGATACCGTTCTGCCGCAGCTCGTCCTTGTCCCGCTCGAACATCCGGCGGGTACTCTCGTGGGCCTTCGCGTCGTCCGAGTTCCAGCCCTTCGCGTACGCCGGGATCGCCCGCATGAGGTCGTCACCGGAGACCGGGAAACTGCGGCTGACCAGGAACGCGATCAGGTCGAGCCAGCGCTGGACTTTGGTGGGTTGTGCCACGGTACTCCACGTGTTTCGGGGTGTTGCGTACCAACATACCGGCACCGCCCCTCGGTGCAAGCACTTGCCTGCCTGAATCTGCGCCCGCGGTGTGACAGGGGACGCCGGGCGAGACTATTGATTTCGGCACCCGCCGGAGGCATGGTGGAGCCTCTCCCACCCCCGGAGAAATACCATGTCCCCGCTGACCCGCTGCACACCAGCGCTGCTGGCGCTCGCATGCACGGCATCACCCGCCCACGTGCCGACGCATGCGTTCATGCCGTCGCCTGCGGATGGCATCCCCGTAGTTCAGCCGAACGACAACCGCGAGCCGGCCGGCACACTCGAAAATGGCGTGCTCACACTGAAGCTCGTCGCGATGAACGCGCGCTGGTATCCGGAGGACCCGGAGGGTGCGAATGCGGAGATGGTCGCGCTTGCAGAGGAAGGAAAAGCGCCGCAGATCCCGTCGCCGCTGATTCGCGTGCCGAAGGGCACAATGATCGATGCAACGATCCGCAACAGCCTGTCGGACTCGACGATCTGGGTGCACTGGCTGGCCACGCATCCTCTTTCAGGCGACGACAGTGTCGCGATTCCGCCGGGTGCATCGCATGCTTTCCGCTTCGAGGCAGGCGAGCCGGGTACATACATGTACCGTGTGACGCCGGGCATCCCGGACTGGGATGTGCTGGAGCGTGAGCAGATGGTCGGCGCCCTGATCGTGGACGAGCCCGGTCCGCGTCCGGACGATCGGGTGTTCGTGCTCAACATATGGTCGCAGCCACCTGACTCGGCCGCAGGCATACCGCCGCGTGAAGCGCTCGCGATCAATGGCAGGTCCTGGCCGTGGACTGAACGGCAGGAAGCGGCCACCGGGGACACACTGCGCTGGCGCGTCGTGAACGGCACCATCCGCAACCACCCGATGCATCTGCACGGTTTCTACTTCCGCGTGGACGCGCGCGGCACGTCACTGCGTGATACGTCATACACCGCGGCGCAGCAGCGGCTCGCGGTAACCGAAGACATGAGCAGCTTCTCCACCATGGCAATGACCTGGGTGCCGGAAAGACCGGGCAACTGGCTGTTACACTGCCACCTGGCATTCCATGTCGTGCCCGAAGCGCGTCTCGAGCAGGTGCCTGCGCACACGCACTCGAGCGATCCTCGCCAGCACATGGCGGGGCTGGTGATGGGCATTGCAGTGCGGCCCGGCGCGGGCTACCGCGACGTCGCGCGCGACAACGTGCGCAGCATCAACCTGTTCATCGACGAGGGGAAGCCTGTGCGTAAATCGCCGCGCGCGCTGGGCTACGTGCAGCAGCACGGCCCGAACGCGCCCGCCGTCGACTCCGTCGTGATCCCCGGTGCGCCGCTCGTGCTTAACCGGGGCGTGCCGACCGATATCACCGTCACGAACCGGTTGCGCGAATCTAGCGCCGTGCACTGGCACGGCATCGAGCTCGAGAGTTTCTCTGACGGTGTAGCCGGATGGAGCGGTGCTGTGAACCGCGTCGCACCCGCAATCGCGCCGGGGAAGACGTTCAAGGCGAGGCTGACACTGCCGCGTGCGGGGACGTTCATCTATCACACGCACATGAACGACGTCGAGCAGATCACGTCAGGGCTGTATGGCGCGATCGTCGTGCTGGAGCCGGGCAAGGAGTTCGATCCCGGTTCCGATCACGTCTATGTCGCCGGCTGGGATGGCGACGGTGAGGGGCGGGAGCCATTCGTCGTAAATGGTGACAGCATCGCGCCGCCGAAGCTGCTGCGCGCCGGGATGCCGCAGCGTCTGCGATTCGTCAACATCGGACCGGCGCAACGCTTCTTCTTCGAGCTGCACCGCGACGGCGCCGTTACACAGTGGACCCCCGTTGCGAAAGATGGCGCGGACCTGCCGCCGCACCAGGCGGTCCAGGGCCGGGCCATCCGCCGTCTCGGTGTAGGCGAGACGTTCGATGCGACGTTCACTCCGGAGCCCGGCGAGTACGTCGTCGTCGTGCGGCTGCCCGTGAACGCCCAGTTCAACGGGGAGACGATCTTCCGGCAGCGGCTGATCGTCCCCTGAGGAATCGTCGTCTCAGTTTTTCGGCGGCGGCGACTGCCACATGACGTGCGTCACCATCCACCTGCCACTGCGCTTAGCGAGCAGCAGGTAGTCGATGCCCCACCACGCGGTCAGCTTTGCGCTGGCAGTCTGGTCGTTCACGTCGAACAGCACGACATCCTTCGGCGCGTTCGCGGGCGGCCGGTTGCGGCCCTCGCGCACACCGCGGTCGAAGCTCATGAAGCCCGCCCACGTCATCTGCATCCCCGCATAGGCCTCGCCGCGCTTGGAGTAGCCGTACTTGTAGACATCCGGTGCAACGCTGCGCACATGCTTCGTGCTATCGCCTTCATAAAAGCCGTCCACGTAATCGAGCACGGCGGCGCGAACCGCAGCGCGATCGGCGGCGCTGCCGGTGCCGGAGGTAGCCTGCGCGTGGCCGGCACGTGGCAGCACGACGATCACGAGCGGAAGCAGGAGGTATCTGATTCGGGCACGCATGAGAGCTCCTCGAGTGGTATCTGCAGGCGTGCACAACGCGCACGCATCTGCACCCCTGCACTGGACGATCCATGCCTCGATCGGAGCGGCCCGCAAGATGTTCGCATGTAAGAACTTCAGGGAATTGGGACGAGACGTAATACGATGGATGCTGTCCGCAAGCGGGACGACTGGTCCCGCGCGCGGCACCCGGCGTCAGGTCGTGCTGCGCCGCATGACCATTCCGCGCATGCGCCGGAGAGCGCGCACCACGAATACGACCAGCAGGATGACGAGCCCGACGGCGATCAGCGGTGCGAGTACGGTGAGCACCAGGATGGCGACGGAGAGCAGGTCCTCGAGTACGCTCACGATCGGGTTCGCCGTGCCGGCTGTCGTCGCGGTGGAGGCCGCGCGTGTCCCAGCCTTCGTCGCATGCACCCCGAGCGCGAGCGGTGCGCCGGCGGCAATGCCCAGGACCCAGGCGGCCATCGGCGACGCGTCGTGCAGCAGGGCGACGGGCAGGATCAGGCCGGCGAGTGGCTTCAGAAATGTGGCGCCGGCGTCCAGTGCGTGGTCAACGACCGGGATCTTGTCGCCCAGAACCTCCAGCAGCGTCGCTACCAGGAGCAGGAGGAACCCGGCATCGGACGCGGTCCAGTCCAGCATGTCCGGCGTTGGGACGTGCGCATAGCGCGCCATGCCGCCGACGAAGAGGAACGGCATGAAGACGCGGAGTCCCGCGGTGGCGGCCAGGGCGATGCCCCAGAGGATCGGCTCGTATGGCATGCCCTAAAATGGGCCAACGTCTCAGCCGATCCAAGCATTCTGCATCAACCGGAGTCGTCCCCGTTGCGCCCTCGGCGGGCGGGCGTGCATTCTGGACTACCTCCGGTCACACCCGAGCCCCCGGTGCGGTCATGAAGCCCGTCGCGCGGATCCTCCTCTACGTCGTGCTGGCCTTCCTCGTCATCGTGCTGCTCTGCGTCCTGATCGGCCTGATGCTGCCAAAAAATCACAAGGCGGTTGTCGAAGGGCACTACCGCGCGAGCCCGACCGAGCTGCACGCTGCCATCAGCGACGTGGACCTCGGGCCCTCGTGGCGCACCGGCGTGAAACAGGTGCAGGTGCTGTCGCGCCCGGAAGAGCCGCTGCGCTGGCGCGAGGTGACCGACTGGGGCACGCTCACCATGGTGCAGGACGTCAACGAACCGAATCGCATCGTCGCGCGAATACTCGACGAGGGTCAGGGATGGGGCGGCACCTGGACCTATGAGATATCGCCGGACGGCACCGGCAGCATCGTCCGCATCACCGAAGACGGCGTCGTCACCAATCCGCTCTACCGCTTCATGTCGCGGTACGTCATGGGATACTACAAGGGCCTCGAGACGTACATCACCGACCTCGGCCGGCGCTTCGGCGAAACCGTCGAGCCGCTACGCGTGCGGCAATCGCACTGACAACGAATTCACAACGGACTGTTTCGCACGAAGGTCACGAAGAGAACGGAAAGGGACAACGGATCTTTTTTATGGCTTGATCCTGCACCCGTTCGGTAGACAGAACTTAGAGGCGGGCTTCATAATCGGCGGGTGAGAGATAGCCGATTGTGGGGTGTCGCCTCCGGTGATTGTACCACACTTCAATGTAGTCGAAAATATCGCGCCGGGCGGCCTGCCTGCTGGCGTAGGTTGTGGGAACGCGCTCGGTCTTCAGGGTGTGGAAGAAGCTTTCGACCACAGCATTATCCCAGCACTCTCCGATCCTGCTGAAACTGGGCCGCATACCGTACTGCCGGATCCGATCCAGATACGCTCCAGAGCTGTACTGCGCCCCGCGATCGGAGTGGTGCAGGACACCGCGCGGCCGGCAGCGTTGCTCAAAAGCCATCTGCAGTGCATTCAGCGTGAGCTCTCCATCCGGGCTGCCTCGCATTGACCATCCAACGATCCGTCGTGAGGCTAGATCAAGAACGACTGCCAGGAAGAGCCAGCCTTCGCGCGTCGGAATGTACGTAAAGTCCGCGGCCCACACTTGATCAGGCCGGTCAGCGCGAAAGCAGCGGTTCAGGACGTTTCCAATCTGGGTGTGTCGGGCCGATGCTGCAGATCTCGGCCTGCGGCGTGTGGCCGCGCGCGCGCGAAGCCCCGCGCGTCTCATCAGAAGGCTGATAAAACGACGGCTGTGGCAGCGCCCAGTGCTCCGCAGTTCTCGCTCGATCCGCGGACTCCCATATGTGCGCCTGCTCGCCTCGAACGCACGTCTGATCGCCGCCAGTGTGTCTGCACGCCGGCGCTCCCGCGCACTCGGACCACGCCCGCGCCACTTGTAATATCCGCTCCGTGAGACACCCAGCACTCTGCAGAGCACGGGAATCGGATACTGCTGCCGCTTCCCCTCGATGAATGCGTACTTCACTGAGGGGACTTCGCGAAGAACGCAATCGCTTTTTTTAAGATATCTTGCTCCTGGCGCAGCCGGGCCACCTCCGCCCGCAGCCGCACGAGCTCCTGATCCGAAGACTCCGGCGGCCGATCCAGAAGGGCCGGCTCATTCTCCAGGAAATCCGCCCGCCACTCGTACAGCCTGTGCGGCTTGATACCCAGATCTCGGGCGACTTCAGCGATCGGCCGGTCTTCGCTCAGCGTCCGCTGAACCGCCTGGAGCTTGAACTCCTTGGAATACAACGGCTTTCGTCCCATGACACGCTCCCGGTGCAGTGCACCTATGATAAAGAGTGTGTCTACCAAACGGGATGAGGTTCACTCCTCGGTGAACTCGGTGTGCTCGGTGCGAGAGTTT
>DASUXU010000053.1:0-5370 GCA_036377735.1 Longimicrobiales bacterium | reverse complement strand
GAGTCGATACGGTTGAGATCGAGCAGGTCACCGGCGCGCGGTGCGAGCGCGCGCCTGAGCATGCGCTGCGGCAGCACGCTGTCCGTCTGCACGAACGCGAGGTCGGCAACGCGCGTGGCCGGACCCTCGGTGATGTTGAATGTCACGTTCACGCCGTCGCCATGGGGCGTTACCGCGCTCGAGACCTGGGCCTCGCGGAAGCCGGCGCGGAAGTAGATGACGCGGATGCGCAGCTCGTCCGCGGGCAGTTCCTCGCGGTCGAGATAGTGCTTCTCGACGAAGTACGGTGAGCTGCTGATCAGGCAGAGCGGCTGGAGCAGCAGGCCGCGGCAGTGCGTGGCCTGGGTTTCGATGCTGTCACGGAGCGCGGCCTTCGGGATGCCGTCGACGCCGTTGAAGATCACGTCCTCGATGAGCGGCCGCTCCGGCAATGCGGACGGGACTGTCTGGGCGAGTGCGGTGCCCGGGCAGAAAAGAGCGGCGCAGAACGCCGCTCCGGGAATGACTGATCGTATTGCGCTATACCGCATGAAATCCAGGTAATGGGCCTCCCGCGCGTGTGGCAAAAACGGCGCCACCCGCCGGATCGCCTTGCCGCAGCGCGATTTGCCCGCTCTCTAGTCTTCCCTGTGGAGGCCCCTCCGGGTGGCATGCCGGGCCCCGAAGCCTTACTCTCGGCCCATGGAAATGCGCAGAATCGGGTCGCTCTCCGTGTCCGTTGCCGGGGTCGGCTGCAACAACTTCGGGCGCCGCGTGGACGTCGCGGGAACCGCCGCCGTCGTGGACGCCGCACTGGATGCCGGCATCAACTTCTTCGACACCGCGAACATGTACGGCCACGGCCGGAGCGAGGAGTATCTCGGCCGCGCGCTGGGCGGACGCCGGAGCAGCGTTATCGTTGCAACGAAGTTCGGCAGTGAGATGCCGGGTCAGCCGAAAGGCGCGAGTCCCGCGCTCATCGGTGCCGCCGTTGAAGCGAGTCTGAAGCGGCTCGGCACGGACTACATCGACCTGTACCAGCTCCACGAACCGGATTCGACTGTGCCGATCGCCGAGACACTCGGTGCGCTGGACGAGCTGGTGAAGCAGGGCAAGGTGCGCGAGATCGGCTGCTCGAACTTCGACAGCATGATGCTGCTCGAGGCGAACACCGCGACGCCTCACGGCCACGCGAAGTTCGCAAGTGTGCAGAACGAGCTGAGCATTCTGCGGCAGCGCGATGTCGAGGACGGACTCCAGCGCGCGGCAGCGCTCGGCATGGCTTACCTGCCATACTACCCGCTCGCGAGCGGACTGCTCACCGGCAAGTATCGACTCGACCAGCCGTTGCCCGAGGGCACGCGGCTGCGCGAGCCGCAGGCGCACTACGCGAAATTTCTCGAGCGCGAAAACCTGGAGACGGTCGAGCGTTTGATCGCCTTCGCGGAAGCGCGTGGCCGCTCGATCCTCGACCTGGCCTTTGCGTGGCTGCTGTCCTTTCCCACCGTCGCGTCCGTCATCGCTGGCGCGCGCTCGCCGGAGCAGGCACGTGCGAACGCGGATGCTGTCGAGTGGCGTCTGTCGAAGCAGGAAATCGACGAAGTGAACGCGCTTACTGCGCCGCGTTCATGAACCGGGCGAGGATCGTGTGGAAATGATGCGTCCCGACCTCACGGCGTGGTGAGTAGCGGCCGCGATCGTAGAGTCTCGACCGCACGCCCTTCTGCACAGCCTCCACCACTTCCTCATCCTCCATCTCCACACGGTGCAGGTCCGCGCCCGCGCCGGTCGGCGACGGTGCGCCGGGGAAGAGGTATCGGCGGAATGAGACCTTCGTGCTCGTCGGACCGAGCGGATACACGATGTTTACCGACAGACCCCACGGATAGAAGTTCAGCATGAGGTTCGGGAACAGCCAGAAGTAGTACGCCGCCATGCGCTCGCCCGCGTCGACGTGGCCCGCCGGCAGATCGAACGCCGCCTCGCCTTCCCCCGCAACACCCAGCTGCACGTTGCAGTAATCGAACAATTCCGTGCGGTACGCATTGTAGTCGAGCGTACCGCCAAGGCTCGCGCGGTGCACGTACGGAATGTGGAACTCCTCGAGGTAGTTGTCGCAGTACAGCGCCCAGTTCGCCTGGATGTAGTAGTCCTTCGAGTGAGCCGGGTCGGACTGCAGGGTGTCGAACGGGAGGAACGCCGTCCGATCGCGGACCGGTGAGAACAGCGCTGCGAAATCGAATGCGGGACGGAGTGCACAGAACAGGAGAGGCCCCCACTGCGCAGTCGCCAGTCGTGGCAGGTCATCCGCGGGCGTCGGGAAGTTTTCGACGTCGTCGAACTCGGGCATGGAATGGAATCGGCCGTCCAGCTCGAAGCGGCGGCCGTGGTAGCGGCAGCGCAGCAGGTTCGCGTGACCTTCGCCCTCGACTACGAGCGTGCCGCGGTGCGTGCAGACGTTTGACAGGCAGTGCAGCCGGGTGTCGTCGTCGCAGGTCCAGACGAGCGGCTCGTCGAGACAGCCCTCGAGCAGCGTGAACGGCACCACCCTCCCGGTACTCTTCAGTCCCGAAACCTCGCCGGCCAGCTGCCACGTCCGCGCGAACACGCGCTCCTTCTGGAGGTCGTAGACCGCGGGGTCGTGGTAGAACCGCCCGGGCAGCGTCGCGGCCCGCCGGATGTCCGCATCGATGTGCACTGGTTCCATGCGACGAATGTATCGCGCGTCGTCCGCAGTGGTCCAGCGACCTGTTCGTCCCTGCGGGGATGCCGTTCACACCATATGCGACCAGACGTCGCAACGATCCGCCGTATGGCCCTGTCCAACGGGTCGAACCTGAACGGGGATCTACCATGAGAATTCGTGAAACGGCCGTGAGTCTGCTGCTGACGGCGCTGCTTGCGGCCAGCGGCGCGGCGCAGGCGGGCACGGCGGGACAGGCACAGGGCAGCGCCCGGGTCACGGCGGTGCGCGCATCGGCGGCGCCGGCCATCGACGGGCGGGGTGACGATGCCACGTGGGCCTCGGCACCGAAGATATCGGACTTCCGGCAGTTCCAGCCGGTGGAGGACGGTGCGCCGTCGTTCCGCACGGAATTCCAGGTCGCATACGACGATCACAACCTGTACGTCTTCGTGCGCGCGCACGACCCGCACCCCGACAGCATCCTGCGCTCGCTGACCCGGCGGGACCAGCGCGGACCGTCGGACCAGATCGCCGTCATCATCGACTCGTACGATGACAACCGCTCCGGTTTCGACTTCAACGTGAACCCGGACGGCGTGAAGCGGGACTATGCGATCTCGAACGACGGCAACGAGGACGCGTCATGGAACGGGATCTGGGATGTTGCGACGGTGGTGGACGCGGAGGGGTGGGCCGCGGAGTTCAGAATTCCGCTGTCGCAGCTCCGGTTCGCGGACGCGCCGACGCACACGTTCGGTCTGGGCGTCTGGCGCGACATCGAGCGCTACAAGGAGCGCGTGAGCTGGCCGCTCTACCGCCCGAGCCGGCAGGGCTTCGTCTCCCAGATGGGCAGCCTGGACGGCATTGACGGCGTCGGCTCGTCCAGCTCGCTCGAGGTGACACCATACACCGTCGCCAAGAGCGTCACGCGGGCGCAGACCGCGGGTGGGTTTGACCACGCGCAGAAGATCGCCATCGGCGGCGACCTGAAGTACGGCATCACGCCGAACGTCACACTCGATGCGACGGTGAACCCCGACTTCGGCCAGGTCGAGGCCGACCCGGCCACGCTCAATCTCAGTGCGTTCGAGACATTCCTGAGCGAGCGGCGTCCGTTCTTCGTGGAAGGCACGGGCCTGTACCGCTTCCAGATCAACTGCTACGCCGTCGTCGACTGCAATACGAACGAGGGGCTGTTCTACTCCCGCCGCATCGGCCGGGCGCCGCTGCTGCTGAATGCGTATGGCGAGCCGAGCACGCCTACCGCCACACCGATTGCCGCAGCCGCAAAGCTCACCGGTCGAACAGGCAGCGGCCTTTCATTCGGCATGCTGGACGCCGTCACGCTGGGCGTCGAGGGCAGCGACGAGCGGACGGTTGAGCCCCGCACGAACTACGCGGTGCTGCGCGCAAAGCAGGATCTGCGGAATGGTCGCGCGGACGTGAGCGTGATCGGTACCGCGGTGAACCGCGCACTCGACGACTGGACCAGCCCGTTCATGCATCGCGACGCGTATGCGGGCGGTGCCAGCTTCCGGAACCGCTTCGGCGATACGGACTACGAGCTGGAAGGGTCCTTCATGGCATCGCGCGTGGGTGGCAGTGCAGAAGCGATCACGCGCACACAGATGAATGCCGTGCACTACTTCCAGCAGCCGGGCCTCGACCTGGATCTCGATTCCGCGCGCACGTCGCTCACGGGTACGGCGGCGGAGATCAAGCTGGGCAAGTTCGGCGGCGGCATCACGCGCTTCCAGACGAGCTACGTCCGCCAGTCGTCCGGCTTCGATGTGAACGACCTGGGCTACCTGCGCCGGGCGGACCGGCAGGACTGGAGCACGTGGGCCGCGCTCAACTTCAATACACCGCGCTGGATCTACCGCACACTGCGCATCAACGGCAACCACTGGGAGACGTGGAACACGGACGGCCTGCGCCTGGACAACGCGTGGAACACCAACGTGCACATGGATCTCGACAACAACTGGAACGTCCATGCGGGCGCGACGGCGGGCAGCCTCGGGGAGTCCTGGTGTGACCGCTGCACCCGGGGCGGACCGGCACTCCGCATCTCGCCCGGACTCTTCCCGTGGTTCGGCGTGAACGGCGACGACCGCATGTTCGCCGTGCCGTCCATGTGGGTGAACCTCAGCTACGGCGACGAGGGCAAGTCACATGGCTACTCGCTGTCGCCCAGCGTGGACTTCCGCGTGTCCACACGGCTGCAGGCGTCCGTCGGCGCCAACATATCGCACGACACGAACGACACGCAGTGGTTCGACAACATTGTCGACGAAGACGGCACCACGCACTACACATTCGCACGGCTCGACCAGCGCACGGTATCCATGAACCTGCGCGTCAACTACACCGCGCGGCCGAACCTCACATTCGAGCTGTACGGCGAGCCGTTCGCGTCGGACGGCACATACACGTCATTCCGCGAGCTGAGTGCGACGCCGGACGCGGACGACTACGACGCGCGCTACGCCGACTACACGCCGATGACCGGCGAACGGCGCGGCTTCAATGTGCAGCAGCTGCGCACGAATGCGGTCATGCGCTACGAGTATCGCCCCGGCTCCACCCTGTTCCTCGTCTGGGCGCACGGCCGCCAGGCCGAACGCTTCGGTCCCGTCTCACCCCACGGCCGCACATGGCACGAGGACTACCGGGATCTGCTGGACCTGCACCCGGACAATACT
>DASUXU010000052.1:0-5970 GCA_036377735.1 Longimicrobiales bacterium | reverse complement strand
GCGGCGGGTCGTGCTTCTCCATTTCGACGCCGTCGCGGGCGGTGCCGCTGTAGGCGGTCGGATCTGCATTGAAGCGGTCGCGGCAGGCCGTTGAGCAGAAGTGATACGTGTGTCCGTCCTGCGACGCCTCGATCGCCGTCGCCGGATCGACGTCCATCCCGCAGACCGGGTCTTTCTCGGTAGCCATGACAATCTCCTGTGAATGTTGCACTATAGGCCTGCATGGCGGGTGCCATGCCGCGTGATCTGCGCTGGAGCGCCCGGCGCGCGATGTCCTTCAGCCGTGTGGTGCGATGATCCTGGCACACGTCAAATGGTTCAGTGATTTCAGCTATGGCGACCGGCCGCTGAGGCTGGGCGAGGCGGTGACGCCGCTGGTGATCGGGCTGGCGCTGTTCAGCGCGGTCGTCATTGCGATGCTGGTGCTGCTGGACAGGCGGCTGGCGCGCACGGAGGGCTACGTGCGGATCAACCGGTGGCTGGAAGAGAGGCGTGACCAGAGTCTCACGGTGCTGCGCATCGCGGCCGCGGCGTCACTGCTGCTGGCGTGGCAGGCGGGCATCCTGCTCGTGCCGGAGCTCGAAATTGGCGACGGCGTAATCGGCTGGATGCAGTTTCTGCTCGTACTGCTGCTGCTGATTCCGCGAACAGTCCCGCTGGCCGGTGCGGGGCTCATCGCGCTTTACGGCGCGGGCCTCATCTACTTCGGCGTGTTCCACATGCTGGATTATCTCGTGTATGCCGGCGCAGGATGGATGCTGCTGGTCTCCGGCTTCTCGAGCGATCGCATTCGCGGAACGGGCATCCCTGCGCTCTATCTGACCGTAGGTTTCTCGCTGTGCTGGGTGGCGCTGGAGAAGATCATCTATCCGCAGTGGGGCCTGTACGTGCTGCAGCAGCATCCGCAGCTCGCGATGGGATTCGACCTGCGGTTCTTCCTGGTGGGTGCGGCATTCGTCGAGCTGGCGCTCGGCTACCTGCTGATCATCGGTCTGCTCGAGCGACCGCTGGCGCTGACGATCACGCTCGTCTTCTTCACGACGACGATGATCTTCGGGAAGACCGAAGTGATCGGCCACACGCTGATCCACGGCGCGCTGATCGTGTTCCTGCTGGAGGGACCCGGCCGCGTATATCGTCCGCCGATCCACTTCCACGCGCGGACGGGCCTGCGGATTGCATTTGCCGCGGTGAACTTCATCCTGCTGCTTGCGCTGCTCCTGATTCCGTATGCGCTGGCCGCGTGGTCGAAGTATGAAGCCGCCGCGGGTGCGGTAACGAGGTAGGGAAGACACCAGAGAGGCCGCATGGCAGGTGAGGAGACGATCCGTCGCGACAGGCCGGAAGGCACGGGGAAGCTCGTGCTCGGCTGGTTCGGATGGGTGCTCATCACACTGGCCGCCGGTGTCGTCGGCTCATGGCTGAGCGACGTATCACAGTCGACGTTCTACCAACGGCTCCAGCGACCCGCCTGGGCGCCGCCGCCGGAGATCTTCGGACCCGTCTGGACGACACTCTTCATCCTGATGGGAACGGCCGCCTGGCTGGTGTGGCGGAAGGCAGGATTCGACGGCGCGCGCACGACTCTGATCCTCTACCTGGTCCACCTCATCGCCAACGCTGCATGGACCGGCATCTTCTTCGGCCTCGAAGCCCCCGGCGCAGCCTTTGCCGAGATCATCTTCCTCTGGCTGTTCATCGCCCTGCTGATCTTCCGCTTCCACCGCGTTTCCACCGCCGCAGGCCTCCTGTTGATCCCTTATCTCGTCTGGGTCACATATGCCAGTGCACTCACCTGGGCGATCTGGCGAATGAATCCCGGGCTCTGAGCTTCGCGGCCTTCAACAACGGAATTTTCGCACGAAGCTCACGAAGAAATACGGAAAGAACGGATTAACGGACTTTTTTTATAAACAACGGCACTGCAGGGTATGCCCCACAGTGCCGCTGTTCACCGATGACAAAAATAAAACAATCTGTTCTTACTGTCGCTTACTGACCTTGCTGGGAAAAATCCGTTCTTTCCGTTCTCTTCGTGATCTTCGTGTGAAAATGCCGTTGTTAAAACGCGCTAGAGCGCCAGCGAAGCCATAAGTCGTTCGATTCCACTCCGAAGCACAGCCGCATCCGCAGAGGGAATCCGCCCGGCCTTTTCAAAGGCGTCCAGCTTGCTGATCGCCGCGCGGAGCTGATTGGCGGCGGCGCCGTTGCCGCCCTTTTCGATCTGCTGGGCCGCCGCCGCGAGGGATGCATTGAGTGCATTGGCGTTGCCGTGCTCGATGCGGCCGGCCTCATCCAGGGCGTTGACCTGTTCGACCAGGCCCTGTGCGGCTTCGTCGTGGGTGAGGACGCGGACCATGACGGTCTCGACGTCTTCCGCGGTTCCGTCAGAGACGCGGACGCTGAGGTTGAACGAGCCCGGCGTCGCATAGATGTGAGACAGTGTGAACGAGTGATTGTTCACGTTGAGCGCGACCTCGGGTGTGCCATCGCCGTACGACGCGATCGCGGTCCAGACGTCTGCGCCGGGATCCGTGAACGTGCCCGTGGCATTGAACGTCTCGCCGGGGAGCAGTGTTGCGCCATTGATTGCCGCGATGACGGGCCCGACGTTGCCGATGCTCACGACTGCGTTCGCGGTGTCGGCAAGGCCGTAGACGTCGGTGGCGATGAGGCGGATGGCGTAGCTGCCGTCCTGCGCGTACGTGTGCGTCGCGCTGCTGCCCGTGGCCGATGCGCCGTCGCCGAATGACCAGGCGAAGGTGAGTGCGTCATTGTCGGGGTCCGTGGAGGTTGCGGCACTCAGCTGAAGTGCGGATCCCTCGTCGCCTGAGAGCGTGCCGGTGATGCGTGCTACCGGCGGGCGTGTGCCGCTCTCGACGATGCGCTCGATGAAGTCCGGCAGCAGGCTGAGCACATCATAGCCGGATGCTGCCTCGATGGCGTCCACCGTCGTCAGGTACTGCTGCCACGGCCGCGTGACGGTCGGCTCGTTGGGCATGTTGACGGCGATGATGCGGACATCACGCCAGTCGTCAACGTCCGCGACGCCCTGATTGCGCGGCATGATGACGGCGACCTTCCAGACGGACTGCGGGATCACGATCACGCCTTCGCCCTTGACCGTTCCCTTGCTGCCCGCGACGCCGGTCACGATGTAGACCTCACGCGCGCCGCTGCTGGCGCTGTCGCGCAGGGCGGATTCCAGGTCTGCCCACGGCCCCTGGTTCACCGCAGCCGCCTGCGGGATGATGTTCGTGAAATAGAACGTGGACGCGTTGTCGAGGCTGCCCGCACTGCGGTCCGCCGACGGCGCGAGATGTCCGCGGTCGATCGGGTAGCCCGCGAAGTCGCCCGCGCCCGAGTAGTCCGTCGTCAGGAGCCGTGCGAAGCTCGGCGGCAGCAGCGGGTCCGGCGTGAAGCAGTTGCAGCGGTCGGCGTCGCCGAGGTGCGACACCTCGAGGTTGTAGCTCACCCAGTTCGGTGTGTTGCGCACGCTGCTGTAGGACGCCGTGAACGCGCCGTGCGTGATGATGAAGTCGTCGCTCGCATCGCCATCGGTCGGGATGCCGAACTCGGTGTTGTCGTACTGCGCGGTCGGGCTCGCGACCGGTGTCGCGACCTGGAACGACGCGGTGCGCGTGGTGCCGTCCGTGGCGGTGGCGCGCACGATACCGGTGCCCGCGGCAAGGCCGAGGACGTTGCCGCGCGCGTCGACGCTCACGATGCCGGGCGTCTCGGACGTCCACGTGATCGTGGTCGGCACAGTAGCGCCCGTGGGATCGAGCTCGCGCGCGAAGAACTGGTCCATGAACCCGACCGGCAACGGCGGCTCGTTGGAGCCGCGCGTCGTGAACGAAATCGTGAACACCGCGGGCGGCGTGTTGCTCAGCGTGCCGTTCGCGGCGCCCGGCGTACCGTAGTCGCCCGCGCCGAACGTCGTGGTGGCGTAGCCCCAGTTGGCGCCGTCCACTTCGGTGTTCTCGATGAGCGCGTTGCGCACCCCGCGCGTCACGCCGTGCGCCGTGTTCGTCCAGCGCACGGAGTCCACACGCGCACCGGTCGCATCGTGCAGCGAGAGCCAGTCGCTGTCGTCGAGGAAGATCGTGCTCGAGCCGGTGAAGTAGTTGTAGGCGAGAGTGATGCCGCCGTTGCGTGCGGGATCGGCGCCTCGTCCGAGCACGGCATAGCCGCCCGCGGGAACGATCACGCTCGATGCGATCGTGTGATCGACCTGGCCGCTGCCACCCGAGCGGATCGTCCAGCCCTGCAGGTCGATGGGCGCGGTGCCGTAGTTGTAGACCTCGAACCACTCGCCCCAGCTCGCGCTCTCCGCATTCTCGGGGTCGCCCATCAGCTCATTGATGATGAGCGGCACGCCCGACGGCGGCGGCGGTGCGGCGTCATTGCACTGGCCGAACGTCGCGGGCGCGGGCGCCTGCCATACGCCGGCCGCGTCGCGCGCGATCGAGTAGCCCGCCGGTGTGGATGACGACTCCTTCACGCCGACATCGACCGATACCGCATTCAGTGCGGGGCCCGTCGTCGCCATGAAAGAACCGCCGTAGGATACGAACTGCACGAGTGCGCCGGCGCCATCGACGAGTGCAATGGCGTCCGGGTCACCGTTCTGGAGCACCGCGGGAATGAAGATGACGCCGCGCGTGCCGCACGTTGCCGGAAATGCGTCCGAGGCGGTGAACGTGTGCGTGAAGTAGTCCGCGCCGTTGTTGCCGTTGTAGAGCACGAGCTTCCAGCCGTCGAGGCTCAGTCCCGCCGCACCCTCGATCTCGACACCCTCGCCGACATCCGTGCTGACGTTGTCGTAGTGGAACTCGTTGATGCGTGCGTCTGCACTGGAGCTGGGCGGGGGCGGCGGTGGCGGCTCGACGACACCGCCGTTGTTGCACGTGCCGAAGGTTTCTGCTGCTTCAGTGGCCCAGCTGCCGTCGTCGCGGCGCTGCAGCGACACGCCGGTGGGGCCGCTGCCGTTCTGGCTTACGCCGATGTCCGTCGATGTGACGCTGGTGCCGGCGATCGTGGCGGTGAACACGCCTTCATAGGAGCGGAACTCGACGACAGTCGTTCCGTCGAGGAGCGCCATGCCGTCCGGCGCGCCGTTCTGTAGCAGGTTGTTGTAGGTAACGACATAGTAGTCACGGCCATTGCAGGTGCTGCGGTAGTGCGCAGCGCGGGTCAGCGCGTCCGTCCGGTAGGACGTGCTGTTCGAGCCGTTGTACAGGACCACGCTCCAGCCCGTCAGATCCCGCCCCTCGGGCGCCGAGATCTCGAGCGCTTCGCCGACATCCGTGCCGCCGTTGTCGTAATGGATCTCCGAGAAGAAGACGTCATCGGATACCAGGGAAGGGAGGCGCTGCGTCCCGGAATCGACGGGGGCGACGAGCGCATCGCCGGCACATGCGGCGGCAGTAATGGCGATCAGCGCGATCGCGGCGTTGCGGAGCGAAAAAGGCATGACGGGGTCCCGAGGTCGGAAAATCTGCCCCGGCCGGGGGCGGCGGGCCACCCGGGGAAGCTGAGGCGGCCCCTGAACCTACTGTCCCGGGGGGTTCCGGGCGAGGTCTGCGCGGCGCATTATGACGCCCCATGAGGCTGAATGGCTGGGCCGTAACGATTCTGTGCGTATCCGTGGCCGCGGTGGGCGCCGTGTACGCATCGGCGTGGCTGCCGGACGGTGTACCACCGGTCGCGGCACCAGTGATGATCGTCGCGATCGCATCCATGATGGTCGCGGTAATGGTGCAGGGCGCCGCGCGCCATGGCAGGGTGGGCCGACTTGCCTGGCCATTCGCGGGCGTGTGGCTGCTGCTGGTTGTCGGGTTCCTCGCCGCTCTTTATCTGCCTGCCGAGACGGCTGCAGCACCATCGCTCTGGCTGGGGCTGCCGCGGCGCGCGGCAATCGTGCTATACGGCATCGGCGTGCTGCCGCTGATCGTGATGCCGATCGCA
>DASUXU010000051.1:0-11627 GCA_036377735.1 Longimicrobiales bacterium | reverse complement strand
CCGGCCAGCCAGCCGGATGCGATTCGGAATGTCGTCCGAGCGGTGCGTCGCCACTGGTTGCTCGCTGTCGGCATACCGCTGGTCGTCATCCTGACGACAGCGGCAATCGTGTTCTACATGGAGCCCGTGTATGGTGCCCATGCCACGATCCGCATCGACGAGAAGAAGAGCAACGTCGGTGTGCTGGACGCGCTGCAGACACTGTCGGGCGCCGGGTCGCAGATCGAGACGGAGATGGAAGTGCTGCGCAGCAGAACGCTGGCGCTGCACATCATCGATTCGCTGGGTCTGCAGCTCGATGTGGACCGGCCCCGCCGGACGATGCGTCGCGAGCTGTTCTCAGCGGTCTACGTATCACCGGACGCGCAGCTCGCGGAGTTCGCGATCCGGCCACGGGAAAATGGCTCGGTACAGGTCGCGCCGATCGACGGGCCGGGCGAGCCCCGATCGTTTGCCGAAGGGCAGCCGCTCTCGTTCGGCGGTGTTACCGCTGTCCTCGCTCCCGAAGCGCTCGACCACGACGAGATCCGCGTCACGGTCATGGACCGCCAGCGCGCGCTGCGCGGATTTCAGCGCACGGCGGTGATCGGGCGGCCGAACCGCGAAGCGGACATTATCTCGATCGAATACCAGGGAACGGATTCCGTGCTGATCCGGAACGTGGTGGACGCGCTGGCGGCTTCGTTCATTGCCCGCCGTCAGCGCGAGCAGAGCACGGACGCGTCGGGGATGGTGACGTTCCTGCAAACGCAGATCGATACGCTCGCCCGGCAGCTCGGCGTCGCAGAGGAAGCACTGCGTGACTACAGCGAGACAACGGGCCTGGTGGCGGTGGATGCGCAGGCAGAAGAGCAGGTGAAGCAGCTCGCAACGCTGCAGGCACAGCGTGACGCGCTCGAGGCCGAGCGGACCGCGCTCGGGGCGCTGCTCCGTCAGGAGCCCGGGAAGCAGTGGGGGGCACGGCAGCTGCTCGGATTCCAGAGCCTGCTGCGCAGCCCTGCAACATCCGAAATGCTCAGCGCGCTGACCGCGGCGGAGGCTGCGCGCGCGGAGCTCCTGGACAAGCGCACGATGGAGGATCCGGAGGTGATCACGATGACAGCGCGCATCAGCGAGATCGAGTCGCAGCTGCGCAGCGTCGTCGGATCCTATTATCAGGGCCTTACGAACCAGGTGGCGGCGCTCAACACCGCACTCGGCGGATATACCGCGCAGCTGCGTGAGATTCCCGAGCAGCAGATTACGGTCGCACGGCTCACCCGGCAGGCATCGCTCCTGGAAGAAATCTATACGCTGCTCGAGCGACGTCTGAAGGAGGCGGAGATCACTGCGTCCGTGCACGACTCGAGTGTGCGCGTCGTCGATCCGGCGATGACACCGGCGAAGCCGGTGCGTCCGAACAAGAAGGTGAGCCTGGCATTCGCCGCGTTCATCGGATTGCTGGCCGGCATCGGCTGTACCGTCGCGGTCGAGTATGCGGACCGTACGTTCCAGACACGGGAAGACCTGCAGGAACACACCGGCGGTACGCCGGTGCTGGGGCTCATTCCCCGGATCCGTCCGCCCACAGGCACGGCGGGAACCCGGGTCGCGCCGCAGGCGGGTGGCCGGCTGGTGGCCGTCAATGATCCGCGAAGTCCCACCGCGGAGGCCTATCGGCGCCTGCGCACGAACATCAGCTTCGTCCGCACGGGCGAAGCCTCACGCATGTTCACGATCACCAGTCCGACTGCGGGTGATGGCAAGTCCACCACGTCCTCGAATCTGGCCGCAACGCTCGCGCAGCAGGGCGTCCGCTGCCTGCTCGTGGACGGCGATCTCCGCCGCGGCGCGCTCAATGACGTGTTCGAAGTGCCACGCGAGCCCGGCTTCAGCGAAGTGCTGCTGGGACGCGCTGCGCTCGAAAACGCCGTGCACGCCGTGCGTCTGGACGGGAACGTCAGCCTGGATTTCCTGCCGACAGGCACATTGCCCCCGAACCCGGCCGAGCTGCTCAGCTCACGTGATGCGCAGGACCTGCTGCGGCGGATGCGGGAGAGCTACGACATCGTCATCATGGATGCGCCACCGCTCAATCTCGTGACCGACGGCGCGCTCCTTGGAGCGTCGTCCGACGGTGTGATCATGGTGGTGCGCGCAGGCGTGACGCACCGCGATGCAGTGAATTATGCGATGGATCTCCTTGGCGCGGTCCGCGCCGAGCTGATCGGCACGGTACTGAACGACGTGCACGACTCCTCGCATGCGTACTACGGCTCGGAAAAGGGATACTACGGGCAGGACAGCCGTTGATCGCGGCATGGTGAAGGCCGGCGGTGGCGGTACGCAGCGGGCGCAGCTTGCAAAGAACAGCCTGCTGAATCTTGTCGGTCAGATCCTGCCGCTGCTCATCGCCGTCATCGCTCTGCCAGTCGTCGTGAAGGGTCTCGGCAACGCCCGCTTCGGGTTGCTCACGCTGGCATGGACGTTCCTCGGCTACTTCAACTTCTTCGACCTCGGCCTGGGCAGGGCAGCCACGCGGTTCATCGCGTCGGCACTGGGGCGCGGAGAGACGGAGCGCGTTCCGGAAGTGCTCGTCACCGCACTCCTGACACAGCTCCTGTTCGGAACCCTCGCAGCGCTCGCGATGGTGGTTGCTGCGCCGTGGCTGGTGCATGCCGTACTCGACGAGCAGACGCTGATGCTGAGCGGCGAGGCGCTCACAGTGCTGCGCAGTGTGGCGCTTGGAATGCCGATCGTCATGGTATCGAGCTCGCTTTCCGGCGCGCTCGAGGCGGCGCAGCGGTTCGATCTCGTCAATCTCATCCGCGTCCCCGTCAACACCGCCAGCTTCGCGATTCCCCTGGCCGGTGTGCTCATGGGGTTGTCGCTGCCGGTCATTGTGCTGCTTCTCCTGGCCGGCCGGGCCGTTGCCCTTTCCGGCTACCTCTTTTTCGTACGGCGAACGATTGGCGGGTTCGGTCTGCAGCACGGACGCGTTGCGCTGCTGCGGGACATGCTGTCCTTCGGCGGCTGGATCATGGTGTCTGGACTTACAGTGCCGACGCTGGCGTATGCCGAGCGCCTGCTGATCGCCTCCAGTCTCGGGATCGCTGCGCTCACGCATTACGCACTGCCGTTCGAGATCGTATCACGCAGCGCCGTGCTCCCCGCGGCTCTTGCGCTCACGCTGTTCCCCGCGTTCAGCTTCTTCGAGTCCGCAACAGATGCACAGCTCAAGGAGCTTTACGGCCGACCCATCCGATATCTGCTCGTCGCGCTCGCGCCCGTCCTGCTGCTTTTCCTGGCCTTTGCGCACGACATCCTGCTGCACTGGCTGGGCGCTGAGATGGCGGCGGCCAGCACAGACGTGCTCCGGCTCCTGGCGCTGGCCTTCTTCCTGAACGGTGTCGCGCAGGTCGGCCTGGCGGCAGTACAGGGTCTGGGTCGTCCCGATCTCAAGGCGCGCCTCGACATCGTCGAGGTCCCGCTCTTCATTGTGCTGGCCCTGGTCCTCATCCCGCGTTTCGGCATCACCGGCGCGGCCGCGGCGAAGCTCATCGTCACGATGGTCGATGCGGCCGGCATCTTCTACCTGGTCGGAGTCGCCAGCCGCCACCGCATACACGGCGTTCTGCCGTCCCTCGCGGGGCTGCTCACCACGAGCGCGGTCTATGTTGCGGCCGGCTCTTTCGCCCTGCACTATCCGCTGCCACTGGCGGTACGCGTCCTGCTCTTCGCAGCCCTCTCAATCGCTTACTTCGCGATCGTGTGGCAGCGCTTCACGGATGAGCGGGACCGCGCCGCACTGGCTCGCGGTCTCGAAATCGCACGCTCGATGATGACATGGAAGTGGGGAACGGGTCGCGCATGACCGATCGAATCGATGTATCTGCACGCGTTGCACGACTCCGGCAGCCCGCGCGGCCGCCCGGCACGCCGCTCACTGGCGACCGGTTCCTCGCTGCGGCCGAAGAGCACATGGCCCATTTCCGCGAGGCGTTGATTTACAAATCGGTCAGGCGGGACTATGACGAGAAGCTGGAGAAGGTCGACGCCGGTTACGGCCGGTGGCTGGACGGCCTGCTCACATGGCTGAAGTCAGAATATGATGTAGGCGACGCTCCGATCCTCGATTTCGGATGTGGTACCGGATTGCTGACGGTGCTGATGAACAGCCTCGGCCACACGGCGATCGGTCTCGACCTGCACGAGCGACATCTCAGCATGGGCCGGCTGCTCGCCCGGGAGAACGGGATGGACGGCGATGCGATGTTCGTGGCCAGCCGCAGTCGCACGCTGCCATTCGAGGACGGCGCATTCGGGATCATCACCCTGTTCTCGGTTGTCGAACACCTGGACGATGACGTCATGTCATGGCTTCTGCCGGAGCTCGCGCGCATTTCGCGCGGCGTCGTGTTCACGCTCTTCCCGAATCGCTGGAAACCTCTGGACGACCATACGCAGCTCCGCTTCGTCTGCTGGATGCCGCGCGCCCTCGCCGTGCCTTACATCCGCGCACGCGGACCGAAGTACGCATACCATATTTCCGATGACGGGACCTGGGACGTGGTCTCCCGCGGCTTCTACGCAGCATCGCGGAAATTTCGAGAGGCCGGTTTCACGGTGGGGTTCCCGCCCGACGAACACGTCTTCCCGTCTCTCGAGCAGGTGCCTCCGCTGCGCGGGTTCGGTAAACACACGCGCAACGGTCTGATCGGCATTCCGTATCCCGTCCGCACACTTCAGCGCATGGGCGTGCCGCGACAGGCGTTCTATCCCTATCTGAACCTGGTGTTCGAGTCTCCGAACGCGCGGAGGCGCAAGCCGGCCGGCGGCTGAGCACCGATGCGGATCACGTTCGTTCTGCCACGGTACGGCTGGCACCCGAGCGGGGGCTACAAGGTCGTCTACCTGTACTGCGCGGAGCTCGCGGCGCGCGGCCATGAAGTGACGGTGGTTCACCCGCGTCGTCTGCCTCCCGGCGGCTGGCCGTCCCCACATGGCATTGTTCCGCGTCTGCGACGCCTGGCCGGTGACATACGGAACCGGTTCCTGACTCCCGACCTGGCATGGGCAGGGCTGCCTTCCGAGGTTCGCGTCCTGCACGTCCCGGCGCTCACCGCGGCGCACGTTCCACCGGGGGATGTGATCATCGCCACGTGGTGGTCGACCGCGGAGGCGCTGCGCGACCTGCCGGCCGCGTGTGGCGCGCACTGCTACTTCATTCAGGGCGCGGAGCTGTGGTTCGGCCAGGAAGACCGCGTGCGGGCGACGTGGCGGATGGATGCAGAGAAGATCGTCATCTCGAGCTGGCTGCGTGATCTCTGTCTTGCACACGGCAGCACGCCGGAATCGCTCACCGTGATTCACAACGGCGTGGACACGCAGACGTTCACAGTGACCACGCCGCCGGCAGCGCGCGACATGATCGCCTGCGTGCACTACTCGCCGGATCCGCACAAGGGATGGGCATGCAGTCTGGAAGCGTTCACGATCGCAAAACGCTCCATCCCTTCGCTTCAGGTCATTGCGTTCGGTTTCGCCCCGCCGCCGGAGCTGCCGGAGTGGATAACCTATCGACGAACGCTGCCGCCGGCAGAGCTCAGCTCGCGGGTGTACAACCAGTCCCGTGTATACCTGTGCTCCAGCTTCAGTGAAGGCTGGCATCTTCCCAGCACGGAAGCGATGGCCTGTGGCTGCGCGGTGGTTACGAGCGATATCGAAGGGGTTCGCGACTACGCCACGGACAGGGTGACCGCGCGAACCTTCCCCGCTGGCGATGCAGCCGCCGCCGCTGCGCGGCTGGTCGAAGTTCTTACCGACGACGGACAGCGGATGCGACTGGTGAGTGCGGGGCTGGAGCGCGCCGCCGCGCTGTCTTGGGACCGGAGCGCGGACGCGTTCGAGAGTGTGCTCAGAAGAGCGTCAGGAATGGATTGAATGTGGCGGTCACGTCGAACGACCAGTTGGAATCCCGGGTGTAGGCCGGACTGGTCCCATCGAGCCCGATGAAGCTGCGGTTGTACCGGTGGCTGTAGCCGAGCGCGCCGTCGAGAAGGAATGGACCGGCGGGCAGGGTGTGCGTGACAGTTGCGCTGACCTCCACGTCATGCGCCGAGGGGCCGTAATGGACGGACCAGACGGCGTGATAGGTATCGTCGTCGTAGCGGGTGCGCTCGAGCTCGAGACCGGTTCGCCCGTGCTTCCAGAACAGGTCCGCATTCACCGTCTGTGATTCTGACCCCGGGCCGATGGCTGCACCGAGGAGCTGGCCGCGCTGCGTATGCCCCTGGATCACCTTCGAATGAGTGTAGAAGCTGAGGACGCCGCGGCCCGCGTGCAGGATGGGGAGCGCATCCTCGAGGTGTGTGGTCTCCGCACCGAGGCGCAGCCGGTTGCCACCGATACGGACCACCTTCTGCAGTCCGATGGTGTAGGCCTGTGACGCGTCCGGCGCCTGCACGAACAGCTCCTTCGTCCCCCAGTGATCTTCCCGCGCCCACTCGCCGTAGACTTCCAGCCTGCTCTCCGACCCGGCCCAGCGAAAGAACAGGGACAGCAGCTGGTTGTCGTCCACCTGATTTTCCCTGACGTCGCGGAACGGGCCGAAAATCAGCTCGCCGAGCCCGAGGTCGCCGGGTTTCACAGCCCTGTGCTCGACGCGGCTGCCGCCGAGGAAGAGGCCTTCCAGGCCGCGTGGCTCGAGGACGGCTGCAATTCCCGAGAGGAAGCGCACGTCGTTGTCGGGGTCGAAGTCGAAATAGCGCGACTCGTCGAGGCGGCCGGCGAGGATCATGAACTCAGCATTGCCGATGCCGACGTTCAGTGGCCGCGATGACTCCAGAAAGATGTGCGGCACGCCTGCTGCCGTGTTGCTCATGATGATGGGATTCACGCGCGCAGGTCCCCACCAGAGATTCTCGGTGGAGAAGCCGAACCCTACACCTGCATAGTCCGCCCGTATGTAGGACTGCCCCGGATCGAGAGTCCAGAACGCATCCGGCCCGAAACGCTGCGGGTAGTCGATGCCGCGCTGCCATGCGTTCGCGAATTCGGAGCGCGCCGAATCAAAGACTACAGCCGTCTCGAACAGCCTGTTCTGCTGATATGCAATCGTCGGCGCGAACGCAGCGGACAGAATTCCGTACTTGAGCCGCACCCCGCCCGTGAGAGCGGAAGACAGGCCGCGACCCTCCCACAGCGCGCCATTGTTCTGGTCCACGGCATAGCCCGTGTTGTAGGCGTTGCGCAGCTGGATCGGTGTGAGAGTGAGGCGGCCATCGGTGCGCGTGGCGGCATGCGCAGCAAGCGAACGCAGATCGGAACCCTGCGCACACGCGACCGATGTGTAGGCTGTCGAAGTGCGGCGCAGCATGAAGGAGTGCAGCGCACTGCCGCCGTCGAGCTCGGTGAGACGCGCAAGCTCGGCGGTCTCGCCCGCCAGGTCGACCGTCCGGAACGTCAGCGAGTCGGTGTTCGCGCACGGCGTCTGCGCCGCAGCAGGGCGCGTGGCGGCGGCGAAGACGACAACGAGAATGATGCGCGCAAAGGCGCAGCGATGATGCACGCGCTCAGTCCGTGGTGAAGGTATTTCCGCTGGCAGGCGGAGCGCTTGAGACAGTCGCGGGAAGTTGCGCGCCCTGGACGCAATCGGCAAGTTCTGTCAACTGTTGCTCTACATGCGCGTTCAGACATGTGACTAACGGGTTTGGCTGTACGGCGGTGTTCGGGGGAAGGTGATGCGAAAGGTTCCATTTGCATGGGTGCTGGTGCTGTGCGCGACGCTGCGCCCGTCCGCACTGCACGCGCAGCGCGCACCCGTATACCTGGATCCCTCGCACTGGACGTATCAGGCTGTGCGCAGTCTGAGCGTAGCCGGCGTCGCACCTGACGCGGCCAGCCCCACCTTCCTCTCGATGTCTCTGCAGCACGCCGCCATGGTATTCGACTCCGCCGCCGTCCTGGCAGCGGATCGCGGCAGGCCTGACCTGGCGGCGGCTGCAGCCGCCTACGCGGACTTGCTGGTTGCAGAAGGCGAGGACCGGACGGCGCTCCTGTCCGCGATCGAGGCGCGGGGCGGCGCGGCCTGGTCACGCGGAGAGGCCCTGGCCGGCGACGGGTACTTCCGCGGCGAAGATTTCGAGGGGGCACGCCGGATCGCGTCGCAGTTCGGGCCCGTCTTCGCGCTACGGGCCCATGGCTACCTCGTGCCTCGCCTTTCATGGCAGGCCGACGGCGGCCTGCTCGGTGAAGAGCCCGCGCTGCTGGCGGCCGATGTCGCGCTCGCGGCCGGACCCCTGAATATCTGGGCGGGTCGCAGACACCTGCAGTTCGGCGCGGGCGACGCGGGGGCGGTCGTGCTCGGAACGGGCATGGGGGTCCGGGACGTCGACCACCGGACCAGAGATCGCTTCGACGGCGTCGGCCTCGAGGTGCGCGACCCGTTCTACTTCCCGGCCTTCCTCCGGCTGCTCGGCCCGATACGCATGGAAATGGAGCTCGGCCGCCTCGACCGCAGCGGGCGGGTGGACGATCCCTGGATCGCGTTCGGCCGCATCGTGGGAAGCCCGCTGACGCGGCGCATCACGCTCGGTGCGACACGCGGCGCCATTTTCGGCGGTGAAGGGAACGACATCACTGCCGCGCGCCTGGCCGGCCTCATTATCGGCCTTCACGGCGGTGAGACCGGCGAATTCGAGAACCAGACGTTCTCGGGTATCGCGCGCGTCAGGCCGCCGCTGGGCCGGCTGCCCGTCGAGGTGTATGGCGAGTGGGGCATGGACGATACGGCCGGCGCCTTCACCGACGTGCCGGGGCAGGTGTTCGGCCTCGAGATCGGTCCGCTCCCGGCCGCGCCCGTCTCGTTCGTTCTCGAGCACTCCCGCTTCGCACACTCCTGCTGCGGCAATACCCCCTGGTATCGAAACGTCTTCTTCCGCGGTTCGTGGGCGGACGAAGGTCAGCTGTTTGCCCACCCGCTCGGCGGCGACGGCAGGGAACTGCTGGGCCGCATCAGTGTCCAGCTGCCGGAGCCTGCGTTGTTCGTGCGGACGGAAGGTTTCGTACGCACCCGCGGCGAGGAGAACCTCTTCGCGATCGAACGTGAAGGTAAGAGCTGGGGGGGCACGATCAACGTCGATTTCCAGGCGGGTTCGGCCTTCGGGATCCGGCTGGACGCCGGCTTCGAGCGCGGTCTGGAAGACGTGCCATGGACACTCGGCCGCATGTCGCTCACCGGCGTGCGCACCTTCCGGTCACCACTCAATCGTAGATGAACGGACGACTGGCGGACGCCAGGTCCAGCGGCTTGAAGATTGCGAAGGGTGACACCGCCGCAGGCCACGGAAAAGTGGCCCCGCAGGGCGCCCCCGGCGCTTTCGTTTTTCTGCATGGGATGCACAGAGTGACCTCAACCCGCGTCAGTAGCCGTTGTGCAGGTGGCCGTTGCCGCGTTGGAGCACGGTAGATGTCGATCCAGCCGGAGACTGTGGACCGGGTGTTCTCGAAGCGCCTGATCGACACCAACCGACGGGCCATAAGCTTTCTCGTTTACGCCCTGCTGACCGGGGCCGCTTACGCTCTCGCCTTCGCGGTCCGCTTCGATCTCGCATGGCCCCCGTCCTACACCGAGACTTTCCTCCGAACGCTTCCGCTCCTGATCGGGATCCGGCTGCTCGCCAGTCATCTCTTCCGTCTCAGCACCGGGCGCTGGCGGTTCGTTGGGACGGGCGACGTCCTGCGGCTTGGCGCATCGATCGCAGCCGGCAGCGTCCTGTTCGTGATCTGTCTCGCGATCGCGGGGCTCGAGCCTCGCGTGCCGCGCTGGATTCTCGTGCTGGAGCCTGCGCTCACCGCCCTGTTCATCGCCACCACCTGGCTCGTCTATCGCACGGGCTACGAACAGGTCTCACGGCCCGCTCGCCGTGAGCGTCGTCGCGTCCTGATCGCGGGAGCCGGTGAGACTGCCGAGCTGCTGATCCGCCAGATCAACCGCTACAGCGTCGACCTGCTGGCGGTCGGCTGCGTGGATGACGACCCGCTCCGGTGGGGCACGACCGTGCACGGCGTCGAGGTGCTGGGCGCAACCGACGACATCGAGAAGATCGCCCGGAAGTGGCGTGCGGAAGAGATCATCATCGCGATGCCATCGGCCGAGCCGGCGAGGCTGCGGCGCATCGTGCAGATGTGCAGCCATGCCGACATCTCGTTCCGGGTTCTGCCGCCCATCGCGGACGTGCTGGCCGGCAACATCACGCTGAGCCAGCTGCGCGAGGTCCAGATCGAGGACCTGCTGGGCCGCGACCCGGTAAAGCTGGAAGTGTCGGAGCTGGCGGAGGACCTTGCAGGGCAGTGCGTACTGATCACCGGCGCGGCCGGCTCGATCGGATCGGAGCTCGCGCGGCAGGTAGCGCTGCACCGGCCGGCAAAGCTGATCCTGCTCGATCGTGCGGAGACCGAGGTCTATTATCTCCAGCTCGATCTCGAGGCGAACGCGCCGGACGTGCCGCTGGTTCCCATTGTCGGGGATATCTGCGACGCCGGCACGCTCAACCGCGTGTTCGAGCGCTATCGTCCTGACCGCGTGTTCCATGCTGCCGCATACAAGCACGTGCCGCTCATGGAGTGCAATGTCCGGCAGGCCGTCCGCAACAACCTGCTGGGCACCTGGCGCGTGGCGGAGATGGCTGGCCGCCATGGTGCAGGGAAGTTCGTGCTGATCAGCACGGACAAAGCCGTACGTCCGTCGAGCGTCATGGGCGCGACGAAGCGCATGGCCGAGATCATCGTGCTGCATCTTCAGAAGGCCTGTCCGAAGACGGCCTACTCGGCCGTGCGGTTCGGCAACGTGCTCGGCAGCAACGGCAGTGTTCTGCCGATCTTCAAACGGCAGCTTTCGGCCGGCGGCCCGCTCACGGTCACGCACCCGGATGTGACGCGCTATTTCATGACTATTCCGGAAGCGGTGCAGCTGGTGCTGAAATCGTCGCTGGTGCCGGAGGTACGCGGCAGCATCGCCATGCTCGACATGGGTGAACCCGTCCTGATTGCGGACCTCGCGCGCAACCTGCTCCGCCTGAGCGGGGCCGGCACGGGCAACGGCGGAATCCGCTACACCGGTCTGCGGAAGGGTGAGAAGCTGCACGAGGAGCTCGTGGCACCGGATGAAACAACCCGCGCCACACGCGAGCCGAAGGTCTGTGTGGTCGCAACGCCCGCGCAGCATTTCGACAACCTGCCTGCTCTGATCCAGGAGTGGGAATCCCTGCTCGATGACGGCTCGGATGACGAGATCCGCGGCCGGCTGGTTGCCCTGTTTCCCGGACTCTCCTCGGGTCACGAGCCGGAGGTCCCGGAGGCGCGCGACGTGCCGGTTGCGCCGCGCTACATCGTCAATGGAAGCAGTGCGGTGACGGTCGCACAGCGCCGGGCGCAGTAGCGACGAACACAACGTGACAGCCTCAGTCGGGCCCTCGAAGCGGAAGGGAGTCATACTGGCGGGTGGCGCGGTCACGCGCCTGCGTCCTATTGCGCAGGTAGTCGGCAGACGGCCTGCGCCGGATGGCTGCCTGCGGACGCTTCATTTCGCCACGGTGAGCACATGAGCAATGCTGCAGGTGCAGCGCTGCTGCCCGAGGTCCGGCTCT
>DASUXU010000050.1:0-24374 GCA_036377735.1 Longimicrobiales bacterium | reverse complement strand
ACTCGGCCGCGCGCTCGGGAATGTCATTTGTAAGAACCCACTGATCGGATGCGGCAAAACCTTCGCCCCACAGAGCCGCACTTTCGCCGCGCGCCTGCGCATAGAGCTTGAGCAGCAGGTCCCCGTGCGCGCGCATCTGGGACCAGCCGAATGCAAACGCGGCAGCACCGCCGTCTTCCGCAAATATGTGCGGTACGCCGTACGTGTCCCATAGCACTTCCGCACGGCCGCCGTTGACAGGCGCCGGCGCGGCGGGCGTCGCAGGCGCAACGGGTGGCGCCCCGAGACCGATCGACTGCACCAGGTTGCAGCCCCCGACGGATACTGCGAGAGCGGCGATTGCGATGGAACGGCAGAGATCACGTCGCATGAAAACCATCACCGGAACGGGTAGTCAGTTGATTCGGGTAGAGATGTTGAATACGACGGTGGAAACGCCGTCGATCACGAACTGCGCGCCGATGACCGTAACGAGGAGGCCCATGAGCCGGGTCATCACGTTCATGCCGGTGGTGCCGAGGCGGCGGCTCACGAAGGGCGCAGCGCTCAGTGTCATCCAGAGCACCACGGCGGACAGCAGGATGGCCAGGTACACCGCGGCCGATTCCGTGATGCTCGATGCCCGGCCGTTCAGTGCAATGACGGTCGTGATGGTGCCGGGACCGGCGAGTCCGGGAATGCCGAGCGGGACAATGCTGACATCCTCCTGGCTCGAGCCCGCGATTTCCTCTTCCTCGGTCGTCTTCACGCGCGACCGCCTGGCCTGGAGCATGTCCCAGCCGATGCCGAAGAAGATCACGCCGCCGGCGATGCGGAACGCTTCCGTGGTAATGCCGAAAAAGCGCAGAATGGACGTGCCGAGCAGGGCGAAGATGACCATCACGAGCAGCGCCGTAATGATGGCGCGCTTGATCGTCTCCTTCCTGCGTTCGCGCGTGTAGGTGCCGGTCATCGCCATGAACATCGGGATGGATCCCAGCGGGTTGAGGATCGCGATCAGCGATGTAAACGCGAGGATGAAGCTCTTCATCATGCGCGCGTCTTCCCCACCATCTCCAGCAGGGCCGGCACACCGACGTTGCCGCCACTGACGATGCATACGACGCGATCGCCGGGGCGCACGCCGGCAGTGCCGGCGAGGAGTGCGGCAACGGCGGCGGCGCCGGCCGGCTCCGCGAGCAGCTTGGCTCGCTCGAGGAGCAGCACCATGGCCTCCCTGATTGCAGCATCGTCCACGAGAACGACATCGTCGACGAGTGCGCGCACGTGCTCCAGGGTGAGGACGCCCGCGGCCGGCGCACTCAGTCCGTCTGCAATCGTATCGATCCGCTTCAGCGTGACGGGCTGACCGGCGCTCAACGCTTCGGTCATGGCGGCTGCGCCGACCGGTTCGACACCTACTATTCGGGCATTCGGCCGGAACGCGCGGACTGCGGTGGCAATTCCCGAGATCAGGCCGCCGCCACCGATTGCGACAATGACGACGTCGACGTCAGGCAGGTCTTCCACGATCTCGAGTCCGACCGTTCCCTGGCCCGCGATCACGGCAGAATCCTCGAAGGGGTGCACGAGTGTGCTGCCCCGCTCCGCTCGCAGCATCTCCATGTGCTGGAATGCTTCGAACATGTCGCCGTGCAGAACGACGTCTCCGCCGTACGCGCGGCAGGCCTCCACCTTTGCTGCAGACGCGTGCGCAGGCATGACGACTGTCGCGTGGGCACCTTCAGCCGCCGCAGACCACGCGACGGCCTGGGCGTGGTTGCCCGCGGAGATCGTGATCAGGCCGCGCTGCCGCTGTTCAGGGGTGAGCTGCCGAATGCAGTTACGCGCGCCGCGCACCTTGAAAGACCCGGTGCGCTGGAGGTTTTCAGGCTTGAGCCAGAGCTGAACGCCGGCGCGCGCGCCGATAGTAGTGGCGGAGAGGAGCGGCGTGCGGTGTATGCGGCCGTGCAGATAAGCGGCCGCAGACCGTATGTCATCCATCCGGATCATGCTGCGTAGAGTGGGCCCGGCGCCATGTCAGGGCAAGGGCAGTGACGCGTCAGGCGTCCCCTGGTGCGTCTCCGGGCGCCGCCGTCCACTCACAGGCGCCGCCATCCTTTGCACAGGATGACTGCGTAACTCTGACGGTTCTGCCGGTGAACAGGCGCAGCTGTTCCTGGATCATTCCGGTGATCAACGGGCAGGCGGCACCGTTCTCTGCGATGCGCGGTGTGAGGCAGCCGTCGATGCGCACGTGCAACGGTATGCGGGAAACAACCACCGCAGTCCCGGCATTCATGAGCTTCACGGCGTTGCGGATGGCGCGGGCGGCCGCAACCGCGGACAGCCGGGCGGGCAGCTTCGGATAAAGGGCGCGGAGATAGCCCGGCCGGCGCTGGAAATGCCACAGGGCGAAGCGCCTGCCCGCGTCATGCATGATGCCCGCAGCATCATCACGGCGCAGGAAAAGACGCACGAGCGGTACGACTTCGTCGAGACGAACGGGCTGTCCCGCGCGCTGCGCCGCCTCGAAACGGCGGATCTGGGTGAAGACCACGTCCGTGAGACCGAACCGGCGTGGCAGGCTCTTCAGAAGGTTCTCGGCTTCGAGTACTTCGTCGGGAGTGTCGTGGGCACGGACAGCTTCGAAGAGGGCGAGGGGCAGTGCAGCCGGGACCCCACCCTCGAAGCGCTCGGACTGGATTGCTTGAGCCATGTCTCCGTAACAGTTGCGATAGAGCGCCCAATCTCGCGTGTACCGGGCAGCCGGGGAAGGGCCTCGCAGGGCCCGCTTCCTGCAATGGATGGCACGGTGCATACCAGCCCGGAAGCGCCCAACAGGAGAGACGAGCCCATGGTCGACGAGCATTGCGTATTCTGCCGGATCATCGGTGGCGAGGAGATGGTGAGTATTGTTCATGAGGACGAGCGGTCCATCGCGTTCCTGGACATCCAGCCGCTGAATCCCGGCCACACGCTGATCGTGAGCAAGGACCATCATTCCACGCTGTTCGACCTGCCGGAGGACATAGCGACGCACTGCCTGCTGCTCGCGCGCAGCCTCGCGCCCGGGATCCAGCGTGCCATGGGTGCGCATGCGGTCAACCTGTTCAGTGCGAACGGAAAGGCGGGCGGCCAGGACGTCATGCATTTCCACATGCACCTGATTCCGGTCAAGGAAGGCGAGCCGTTCGCGCTGCAGCTTCCAATGCCGGACGCCCCGATCCCGTCGCGGTCCGAGCTCGACATCACCGCCGCGCGCATCTCGCGCGCGATCCAGGAAGTGGTCGCGGTCGTCTGACAACGTGACGGCCGGGCGGGTTGTCCGCAGGGAGGACCCGTCTTTACCTTTTCAGCATGAAACGCCATCCCGCCGTCGATCCGCCGGAGTACCTGGCGTGGCAGGCCGATACGGCACTGTGTGCCGCGTACCGCGAATGCACCGTCGCAGATGAAGAGCGCCGCGCCATCATCGAATCGCTCGATGAGACGGCGCTCCTCGCGCTGTACGAAGGCCTGCTCCGCTTCCGCCTTCACGACTACACGCTCAAGCGCTGGGTGAAGCGCGGCGTGATCTCGAAGGCGTGGCTGGGCACGGGCGAGGAGGCGGTCACGATCGGTGCAGTACACGCGCTCGACCGCAGCCGCGACTGGGTCGCGCCGATGATCCGCAACCAGGGCGCGCTGCACGAGATGGGGATGCCACTCGAGCAGCTCTTCGGCGGCTACCTCGGCAGTGCGCTGAGCCCGAACGGCGGGAAGGACGGCCACATCGGTGACCTGTCCCGTGGTGTGGTGCCGCCGATCTCCCATGTCGGCGAGATGGTACCGGTCGCGACTGGGGTCGCGCTCGCGTTCAGGCAGCGCGGCGAGAAGCGCGTCGCGCTGACGTGGATCGGCGACGGCTCATCGAAGACCGGCGCCGTTCACGAAGGTCTCAACCTCGCCGGTGTGCTGGGCGTTCCGGCCATCTTCATCCTCCAGAACAACCAGGTCGCGCTCGGTACGAAGCTGGCGCAGCACCAGGCGGGGGATTTCCGCTCGTGGCCCGCGACGTACGGCCTGTGTGGCGCTGTCGCAGACGGCAACAACGTGCTGGATGTGTATGCGGCCGTGCGCGCGGCGGCGGATCATGCGCGCAACGGCGGGGGCGCGACGTTTCTCGTCGTCGAGTCGTTCCGCATGGGCGGCCACGCCACGCATGACGAAGCAGAGGCCCGCGCCACGTTCGATGCATCGCTGTTCGAGTCGTGGGGCCGCAAGGACCCGATCGGTCTGTACGAGGAGTATCTCGTCGCACACGGCATTGCACGGGCGACGCTGGACGCGCTGGAAGAGAAAATCAGTGCCGAGGTGGAAGCCGCCGCTGAGAAGGCACTCGCCGCGCGCGACGACGGCATGCCGCGCCCGGAGTCGGCGGAGCTGGAAGGTGTGAGTGCCGGCGTCAGGCAGCCGGGAATCGCCGCGCGACTGGACGGAACGATCCGCTAGTACACGCCCGCGTCGTGCACAGCCTCCAGGAACTGCGAAAGGATGCTGTGCGTGAGACCCCAGATCGTGTATTCGCCATAGACGATGCTGGGAAACTTCCTCGAAAAATCGCCGAGCTCCAGCACGAGCTCTGAAACGGCCGCCGGATCGCGCAGCGCGGACAGCGGCACCCACACGGTTGCTTCCACCTCGCGCGGATCCGGCTTCAGCAGGACGTCCGCATCCGTTATTGCGACGAATGGTGCGACAATGACCGGCGGCAGCCGTGTACTGCGCGGGTGTACATGATCCAGCGCGCCAAGCACGCTGTCCCGTGAGATCCTTGCGCCGGTTTCTTCAAGCGTTTCACGCAACGCGGTATCCAGGAGATCCCCATCTTCGGCGTGCCGTCCGCCGCCCGGCAGGGCCATGTGGCCGGACCACGGGTCGTCAGCGCGCTCCGCACGCTTGATCATGAGCAGCTCGATCTCGGTCCGTGCGCGAAGCACGAGTGCGACGGCGGCCTCGCGATCCGCAGCTGTACGCGGCACTGCGATGGGCGCGCGCGCAGAGAGTGCGGCGCGGATCAGGGCGAAGCGTGGATCTTCCATAACGGTGGGAGATTAGCGCACTGGAGCGCCCCGTGTAAACGGACCTCCACCCTGCTTGACAGGGTATCAGGGGTCGTGAAGCGAGAGCGTGTATTCCGGCGTGACCGCTACCGCTGTGTGTACTGCGGGGCGGAAGGGATTCCGGCGGAGCTGACGCTGGATCACGTGGAGCCGCAGATGCGCGGCGGCGACCAGTCCGAGGGGAACCTGGTCACCTGCTGTCAGGCGTGCAACACGCTGAAGGGTAACCAGCCGGCGTGGCAGTACCTGAAGCGGAACGGGGCGGCTCGAACGAATTTCCTGGAAGCGGCGTCCAATTATGAGACCGGCCATGCGTCCCCGGTGTGGCCCCGCCTGATCCGCGCGATCGAAGAAGCCGTTCGCCGTCCATAATTCGAGGGAGAGTGTCGTGAGCTCTGTCCACCGCCTTGCAGCGTTGCTCGTGGTCCTGGTAATGGCCGCGTGCAGCCGACCGGCCCCGCGGCCGGCCGGCCCGGACGCGCGTGCGGGTCTGGAGCTCGGGCGGCAGGCAGCAGCGCAGTGGATCGCGGCGGGCGACGCAGATGAGGTGAGCGCGTCCACGGCGATCGCGCTCGGCTACCTGGAGCGCCTGCGCCTGGGCATGGGCAGTCCGTTCCGCCTGATCGACTACGCAGCGCGCGATCCCCGCCTGTCCGACGATACGCGCACGACGCTGGCGTGGGCACTCCTTGCGCGCACACTCGATGGCGATGCGTACCAGATCGATCCGTCCGCGCTGGACCGTGCGGGCACGAGCCGTTTGCCGACCTGGCCAGGGCTCGGTCGCCAGCACCTCGATCTCATCACGTCCTCGGTCGAGGAGTCCGCGGACCCGCGCAGCGGCGAGCTTGCCGTGCGACTCGGCTATGCGTTCGCTGCGACGGAGGGGACGCTTCCGACGCACGCACCGCGCTACGCGGCGCAGGCGGCGGCCCTCGTACGCGACCGCGCGCTCGCACGGCTGGACGCCGTGGATGTTCTGCGCGCCGCGGATGCGCAGCACATCAACGCATTGACTGTCGTGCAGCAGTGGCGCACAGCGCGCAAGTTGCGTGTGGAGGCGCCGCCCCTCGCACCGCTGCCCCAGGACGCCGAGCGCGCCGCGCTCGACATCGCGCCGCGTATTACGGAATCACTGCGCACGCTGTCGGCGGAGAACGCGCGCATCAGTGAGACGCGTCCTCGTCCGCTGGACGTGCGCCGGTCGCTGCTCGGTGATGCTGCCGCGACGAAGCTGCTCGCGATGTCGGACTCGATGCCGATGCCGCCGAACGGCGCGCTGGTCGTCGGCGCGCGCGGCTATCATGACGAGCTGGTGGCGCCGCCGTGGCTGCGCGAGGACGAACGCGACCGCCGTCGCATGCTGGAAGATGCCGGCACGGAAGAGCGTTTTGCCGGGCAGTACGCACTGCTCGACCGCACGTCGCCGCATGACGTGGTGCCATCGCTCGTGGCGATGTGGAGTGCGGTGGGTCTGCGCGCGTTCAGCCAGGAGGCCGTATGGTATCCCGGCTATCCCGCGCCGTCCGACCGTGAGCTGACGCAGCGCTACGGCCTGGCAAGCGTAACGTTCGGCGACGACGTGCCCCGCCCGTGGCGGCCGTATTACCGCCGCATGCTCGATGACGCGATCAAGGACCTGCAGCTCGTGCTGCCGTCGCTCGATGTGAACGGGCTTGCCGTTCGATTCCAGGAGATCGGCCCGGACGCCGGTACGCTCGCGATGCACGACCCGCGCAAGCGCCGGCTGGTCCTGCCGCCGAGCACCGCGGCGGGCACACTCGCGCACGAGATCGCGCACGACCTCGACTGGCAGGTTGCAGTTGGCCGCTACAACGTGAAGGGCGACTACGCGAGCGATCGCGCACTGCGCACGGAACGCTCGGGTGACCGCTTCGCGCTTCGCATGCTCGATCTTTCAGTCGGTACGCCGCAGCCGCAGTCCACCACGCCGAAGCTGGTGGCGCATGCGAAGCGGCCCGCGGAGATCTTCGCGCGCAACATGGACTGGTTCGTCGCCGCGTCGCTCGCGGGGCGCGGCCGGATGAACGGCTACCTGTCGTCGGTGCAGGACGAGCTGCTCACCGGCTACGGCACGGTGCGCGCACCGGAAATCACGGGCGTGGCTGCAGACGCGATGGTCCGCATCCTCGACGAGATTGCGCCTGTGTATCCGGAAACGCGCGACTACTTCCTGCGCAACTACGGCAGCGGCCGGAACCTGCGGTCATACGACCTGGCACGACGGGTGTTCGAGGCGGAGGTACCGGATGTCACGCGCAGCGCAATGACCGGGACGGCCGCGGACCTGACGGTGTTCGACGGCATCCGCCGGGCGCGCGATCTCGGCGACCGCGCAATCGATGCATGGACCTGCCGCGCACCCGGCGGCGCGTACAACGCCGAGCTGGAGCACGCACGTCGTGAGCTGGTGAGCCATGCGGCAGCGGCACGGGCACGCGGTTACGCAATTGCACGCTCGCGCGCAGTCATGGGCCGGAACGCGGCGGCATGGACGGCGGGCCAGCTGATCGGCGCGCCATGGCAGGGTGAAGGTGTGTCGGACGAGATGCGGGACTATCTCGGAGCGCTCGTGGAAGGCGCACAGGGTGTGCGTGGCGAGCCGGCCATTGCATCTCACAGCGGCTTCGTGCTCAGTGCGCCGCTCGAGCGCTGCGCGCCAGGCTCAGGCGCGCGCACGTTCCCGTCGTTCTAACGCGCTGTCTTTATCGTAATTCAGACGCCGGGGACGTTGGCGCCCCAGATCAGCTTGTGAAGCTGGATCTGGAAGCGGACGGGCAGGTGATCCTCGAGCACCCATTCGGCGAGGTCCTTGAAGTCGACGGCGTCCCACACGGGTGAGATCAGAAGCGCGCGGAGCTCACCGCGCGCCACGCGCCCTCCCAGGTCGTACTTCGCGATCACATCCCGCATCCACTCGTAGTCCACGCGGTCCTTCACCACGAACTTGATCTCGTCCCGCGCGGTAAGATGGTCGAGATTCGACCACAGATTGCTTGCGACCTCGCCGGAGCCCGGACACTTCAGGTCCATAATCTTGTGCGCGCGGGGATCGAGCGGAGACACATCGACGGAGCCGGAGGTCTCGACGAGCACGGTGTAGCCGCGCTCGAGCAGGCGGTGGACGAGGACGAACGCGCCGCGGTGGATGAGCGGCTCGCCGCCCGTCACCTCGACGAGGTTCGTACCGGCGGCGTCTACACGCGCGATGATCTCGTCGAGCGTGAGCTTCTCGCCGCCATGGAAGGCGTACTCGGAATCACACCACGTGCAGCGGAGCGGGCAGCCGGTAAGGCGCACGAACGTGCACGGCATGCCGGCCCACGTGCTCTCGCCCTGTATCGAGTGGAAGATTTCGGTGACCCGCAGAAATTCCGCGGGTGCGCGCTGCTCGCTCACGACTGATCACGTCCGGTTCGATCGGCCCTTGCCGAAGAGCCCGCCCAGGGGCGACTCGCGCAGGACCGCATTCACAATGAAGAACAGATTGGCCGGTCGTTCCGCCATCCGTCGCATGAGGTATGGATACCATGCGTCGCCGAACGGCACGTAGACCCGGATGTTGTACCCGTCCTTTAGCAGTTGGTGCTGCAGGTCCCGCCGGACGCCATACAGCATCTGGAACTCGTACGCGGAAACCGGAATGGACTTCTCGCGTGCGTAGTTCTTCGTCGCCTCGAGCATGGCCTCGTCATGCGTGGCGATGCCGGGGTAGGTGCCGTCCGAGAGCAGGCGCTTCATGACATGGACGTAGTTGGCGTCCACGGCCGTCTTTTCCTGGAAGGCGACGTCCTCCGGCTCCTTGTACGCACCCTTGCACAGCCGGACGCGCGCGCCGAGGCTGCTCGCCATGTCGGCATCCGCCTCCGTGCGACGGAGGTAGGACTGGAGGACCACACCGATGTTGTGCACGCCGGCGTCCCAGAGCGAGCGGAAGAAGTCGAGCGTGCGCTGCGTGTACGCGCTGGACTCCATGTCGAAGCGCACGAAGATGTCGTGCTTCGAGGCGGTGTCGAGCACGCGGCCGAGGTTCTCGCGCAGGAACGCCTCGTCGTAGTCGCCGCTGCCGTCCACGTGAATGTCCTGCCCCATCTGCGTCAGCTTGAGCGAGACGTTCACCTTCTCGCGGAGCGGCGTGCCGTCCGCCATGCGCTCGGACGCGATGCGATCGAGAAGCGTGACGTACGTGTCACCCGCGGTCCTCGCCTCTTCGCGGCTCTTCACGGACTCACCCAGCACGTCCAGAGACACGCCGAAGCCCTGCTCGGCGAGCGCTTTCGCGGCGGCAATGCCGTCGTCCACAGTCTCGCCGGCAACGAAGCGGCGGGCCATCGAACGTGCGCCGGGCGCATTCATGCTGAACCGGCGGGCCTTGTCGTTCTCACTCAGAAAAATCAGAAAATCCCGAAGCACAGCTATTCCTCCGTCGCCTGCCGGCGCCGTTCAATGGCTCGATCGAGCTCCGCCTTGACCTCGTACAGCGAAAGGTCGTGGGCTGCGAGCTTTGCCTGTTCTTCACTCTGTCCAAACGCCACGTCGCCCGATTCGACGTGGTCCATGATTCCGGCGCCGGTCTCCGCCCACCGGATGAAGACCAGGAACGCAGCGAAGGGTCTCGCTGGATCGCCGGTCTCTTCCGTATCGACATCTACGGTGTACGGCATTCCGTCGGCACCCTCGAATGCGGGGACGCGGTCATGTCTGTCCATGTACGCACCGAGCGTTGCTTCGACAGCTTCCGCCTCTTTGCCTTCCGCGTCTTCGGCACGGGGCGCGCCAAGCTCGGCGAGGAGGTCAGGAGCCGGTGTGTCGTCGTCGCTCTCGTCGGTCATCTGCTCGAGCGCGCGGCGCTCGAGGTCCTCGAAGGTGGACCGGTTTTCGGGCTGATTCATCCCTCGAAGGTCGGGACGCGACTGGTGGAAGGCAAGCCGCGACGGTCGCGGGGGTTGCCCGGGAGCCGCAGAGGGGTCCATAATGGCTCCGGGCGCCTCAGTGGCGTCCTCCCCGCATTCATTCCGCATAACCATCCCACGCCGGAGGACAGATGCACCAAATCCGCATCCGCCACATCCTCGCCGTGACGGCCGCCACGCTGATGGCAACCGCGTGTACCGACCAGCCCGAGTCGGCGCAGCCCACCGACCCGGTCCAGTCGTCGGCCCGCGCGACCGACAACATCATCGCGGTTCAGAACCGCCACACTCCAGACCTGATGCGCCGCGACGGCATCGTCGGCACGGGCATCCGGCGTGGCCCGAGTGGTGAGGAATCGATCGTCGTCTACGCGGTGAGCCCCGGACACGCTGCCAACGCGCGCGTACCGGCAACGCTGGACGGCTATCCCGTGAACGTGGTGGTGACGGGCCGCATCGATGCATCGAACTACAACGACCCGCAGACGCGGCAGCGTCCGGTGCCGAACGGGTTCTCGGTGGGTCATCCGGATATAACGGCCGGAACGATCGGCGCGCGCGTGAAGGGTGGCGATGGCAGCATCTACATCCTGAGCAACAACCACGTGCTGGCGAACATCAACAATGCGTCGATCGGGGATGCGGCGCTGCAGCCTGGTCCCTACGACGGCGGTACGGCTGCCGACCGGATCGCGACGCTCGCCGCTTTCCAGACGATCACGATGGGCGGAGCGAACAACACGATCGACGCGGCGATCGCCCGCGTGGACGACCCGTCTCAGATCCTCGGTGCAACACCGGACTGGGCCTATGGCGCGCCCGGTACGTCGCCTGTGAATCCGTCCGTCGGCATGGCGGTGCAGAAGTTCGGCCGCACGACCGGACATACGCACGGGTCGATCAGTGAAGTGAACGTGACCGTGAGCGTCTGCTACGTGCCGCGCGGGATGTTCTCGTGCGCACAGGCAGCAACTTTCACCGGACAGGTCGGCATCACGCCCGGCACATTCAGCAGCGGCGGCGACTCTGGCTCTCTCATCGTGACGGACAACGCCGGCAAGAGCCCGGTGGCGCTGCTGTTCGCGGGCAGTGACGCACGCACGCTCGCCAACCCGATCGGTCCCGTGCTGTCGCACTTCGGCGTCTCGATCGATCCGACGAGTGGCGGTGGAGACCCGCCGCCCACGGGCGATGACACGACCGCGCCCAGCGCGGCGTTCGCCGTTTCCTGCGGCAACAGCACGACGTGCTCGTTCTCCGACCAGAGCACGGACAACGTGGGCGTGACCGCCTGGAGCTGGTCCTTCGGCAATGGCCAGACGGCCACCACCCGGAATGCGACCACGACCTATGCCGGTGCCGGCAACTACACCGCGACTCTCACCGCATCCGACGCTGCCGGCAACACCAACACCGCAAGCCGCGTCATCCGATGCGCGAAGAAGGGCAAGAACATCCGTTGCAGCTGACGCACGGCCGGCCGGGGTGCACACGCATCCCGGCCCGTCCGCGTCGGGACGCTGAACGGTCCGCATGACGATCGAAGACGCGGTCGCCGCGGCCGCCACGGAGCTCATGGCCGTCGACGGCGTCGAGGGTGTTGGCCAGGGGATCTGTGCCGGGACACCCTGCATCCGCGTTTATGTGCAAACTGCCGCCGCAGCGGCGAGCCTGCCGGAAACCTTCCACGGCCACCCTGTCGACCCCGTCATCACCGGTAGAATCGAAGCCCCGCCGACTTTCTGAGATCCGAAGCCGTCTGATCCCATCGGAGTTGACGTCGCGGGGTCAGGTCCATAGCGTGCTGTCCATACCTTAGAGTCTACGGGGTGTGTGCAATGGCGAAGGCGACGGGTGAGTCGGTCCAGCTGCTCAAGGGGACGCTGGACCTGATCGTAATGAAGACATTGAGCTGGGGTCCGATGCACGGATACGGCATTGCGACGTGGCTGGAGTCGCAGTCGGGCGGCGCGCTGGGCGTGGACGACAGTGCGCTGTACCAGGCGCTGCATCGTCTGGAGGCGAAGCAGCTGGTGGATGCGGAGTGGGGGATGACACCGACCAACCGCCAGGCGCGGTTCTACCGCCTGACACCCGTGGGTCGGCGTCATCTGAAGGCTGAAACAGCGGGCTGGCTGCGCTACGCGGACAGCGTGCGCACGGTGCTGACGGCAACCGGCAGGTAGCGATGCAATACCGCAGACGATTTCACCTGCAGCCGCGCAGTCCGCGTGACGCGGAGCAGGATCTGACTGCCGAGATCGAGGCGCACATCGCCATGCGCGTAGAAGATCTTGTCGCGGCGGGTGAGACAGCGGAGCGCGCGCGGGAAAAAGCGCTCGCGCGGTTCGGTGACCAGGGCGCGCTACGGGCGACGGTCCGGGCGCGGGATGCACGCCTGCGGCGTGTGGAGTTCCTGGACGAGCTGCGGCAGGATGCAATGCTGACGTGGCGGCGTGCGCGTCACGCCCGTGGCCCCACGCTGCTGTCGGTTCTGACGTTCGCGCTCGGCATCGGCCTCACGACGCTCATGTTCACGTTCGTGGATCGGGTGCTGATGCGGCCGCTGCCGTATCCGGATGCCGATCGCCTGGTAGTGCTGCAGGGTGAGGACTCCGCGGGCTCGGCGGTCGAGGTGGTGTCATGGTCCAACTGGGCGGACTGGACGGAGAACAGCCGCGTGCTGGAATCGAGCGCGGTGCATCTCGACACACGGTTCACGATCTCGAACGGCCTTGCCGCGCACCACGAGAACGGCGCGCTCGTGTCGCAGGACTTCTTCACAGTGCTGCGCGTGCCGATGCGCACGGGCCGCGGATTCGTGAGTGAGGATGAAGCGGCCGGCGCTGTCGTCGTCAGCGAGAATTTCTGGCGACGTGAGCTGGGCGGCGACCGGATGGTGGTGAACGTCGACGGCAGCGCGCTCCCCGTAGTCGGCGTGGTGCGCGCCGGCTTCGAGTATCCGCAGGGTGTTGCGGTGTGGCGCCTGACGCGCGGCCTGCGCGGCACGGGCCTGCTGCGCAACAACATCAACTGGACGGCGACAGCGCGGCTCTCGCCGGATGTGACGCCGGCCATGGCCGCAGCAGCGCTGACGACGACGGCGCGCGGCATACAGGCAGCGGATCCGGAGTCGTCGTACTCGTACGCGGTGCACGCCGAGCCGCTGCAGGGCACCATGGTAGCGGGCGTGCGCGGGTATCTGCGCCTGCTGTTCGCCGCGGCAGCCATGGTATTGCTGCTGGCGTGCGCGAACCTGGCTGCATTGAACCTCGCGCGCGGCCGCGGCCGTGAGGGCGAGATGGCGGTGCGCAGCGCGCTGGGTGCAGGGCGCTGGCGGATCACGCGCCAGCTCATTACCGAGCAGGTTCTGCTCGCGGTTGCCGGTGGTGTGTGTGGCGTGCTGCTGGCGACGTGGGGTGCGCAGGTCCTGTCGCGGTTCGTCGCGGGGCGGCTGCCGCGCGTGCATGAGGTGGCGGTGGACAGCCGTGTGATTCTGTTCGCCGTGCTGATTACGGCGCTGTCCGCACTGTGCGCGGGGGTGGTACCGGCACTGCGCACTGCGTCGCTGGGTGCGGCAAGGGCTGTGAAGGGCGGGCGTTCGATGCCGGGGCGACTGCTGGTTGCGGCAGAGGTCGCAATGGCCGTGGTGCTGCTCAGTGCGGGGGGTCTGCTGCTGCGGAGCTACCAGGCGGTCGTCAGCCGGGATGTAGGGTTCGACCCGGATGGCGTCGCAACCGCGGAAGTCGTGCTGGCGGGCAGCCGATACAACGACCCCACGGTCCGTCAGCGTTTCTGGGAGGCGCTGTCGTCGGTGCCGCGGCCGCAGGACGTGTCCGCCGTCGCATACGCGAACTGGATCCCGACGGGTACAGGTGGCACATCCTATCTCGAGATCGAGGGCGCGGGCAGAGATCCGGAAGGTGCGAGCTACCGCGCAGTAAGTCGTGAATATTTTCGAGTCCTGGACATCGACGTGCTGCGCGGCCGCGCGTTCAATGCGCGTGATGGCGCCGAAACGCAGCGTGTAGCTGTAGTGAACCGGCTGCTGGCCGATCGGTACTGGGGAAATGCAGAGCCGATCGGCAAGCGCATCCGGACTGAGGGCATGGAGGGGTACGGTGATCAGGCGGAGTGGCTGACGATCATCGGTGTCGTGGAGAACATCCGTCACGACGGCTACGAGGACGACGTCTCGCCGCAGGTCTACGTGCTGTACAGCCAGGTGCCGCAGTGGACGCGGGCGCTGCATGTGGTCGCGAAGTCCAGTGGCGACGGTGGTGCCGCGGCTGCAGCGTGGATGACGCGCGCCGTGCAGTCGCTGGATCCGCAGATTGCGGCCGAGCCTGTATTGCTCGCGGACGGTCTGCGTGACGTGATATCGGAGCGGCGCCTGACGACCGGATTGATCACGGCGTTCGCCGCGCTCGCGCTGGGACTGGCGGCGATCGGCATCTACGGACTGCTGTCGTTCTCGGTGGCGGAGCGGACGCGCGAGATGGCAGTGCGCGCTGCACTGGGCGCTGACCGCCGCGAGCTCCTGTCGATGGTGCTGCGCAACGGCGGGGTCGTGGTGCTTGCCGGCGCTGCTGCGGGTGTCGTGGCGGCCCATTGGCTGACGAAACTGCTCCAGAGCCTGCTGACAGGCGTGACGCGCGGTGATCCCATCACGTATGTCACCGTGCTGATCGCCGTGGTGGCGGCCGCGCTGGTCGCGTCCCTGGTACCGGCGCTGCGCGCATCCCGTGCGGACCCGCTGAGCGCGCTGCGATCGAGCTGACGACCGGTGCTGGACGGAGGGCCTGCCGTGATCCTATTGTGCAGGGGTCACCCTTCCACCGGAGCCACTCATGAGGCAGTGCCCCACATACGTGACATTCCTGGCAGCCGTACTGTGCCTGCGGGCGGCGTCCCCGCTCACGGCGCAGCAGCCCGATCGGGCGCGCAGCGTGGCGTTCATCGACTCGGTGGTCAATGCGGCCATGCAGTCGACGAAAACACCCGGTATCTCGGTTGCCGTCGTGCGTGGCGGCGATACACTGGTGATGAAGGGATACGGCCTGAGCGATGTCGAGAACGGCGTGCGGGTCACACCCGCGTCCGTCTTCCGCATCGGCTCGCTCACGAAGCAGTTCACGGCGGCGGCCGTCATGAAGCTCGTGGAGGAGGGGAAGCTCCGCCTCGACGGCACCATCGGCGACTACCTGCCGGACTACACCGGTCCCGGCCGGCGGGTCACCATCCACCAGCTGCTCAATCACACTTCGGGGATACCGAGCTATACGGGACTCGGTGAAAAGTTCTGGGGCCGCAGCCGCCTCGATCTCACGCATGCGCAGATGCTCGAGCTGTTCGCGGCGGATTCTCTCCGGTTCGAGCCGGGATATCGCTTCGAGTACAACAACTCCGGCTACTATCTGCTCGGCATGATCATCGAGAAGGTGACCGGGCATCCGTACGGCGACCATATCCGCTCGACGATCGCACAGCCGAATGGCCTCTCTACCGTTACATACTGCGACGAGGCGCCGATCATCCTGGGCCGTGTCGAGGGCTACGAGATCGAGAAGGGGGCGCTGGTCAACGCGGAACCGCTCAGCATGAACGCTCCGTTCGCTGCCGGTGCGCTGTGCAGCACGGCGCGCGACCTGGTCCGGTGGAACGGCGCGCTGGTGAACGGGAAGATCGTGTCGCCTGCATCATACACGAAGATGACGACGCCGACGACGTATCCGGGCGGGGGCGGTGAGTCGTATGGCTACGGCCTGTCGCCGGGGCGCATCGGCAGCCACCCGTTCGTCGCGCACAGCGGCGGCATCAACGGCTTCGGCGCGTTCATGGCATACTATCCGGAGCAGCAGCTTACGATCGCGGTGCTCGCGAACATGGGCAGCGACGCGCCGGGTGATATCGTGAGTGCCGTCGCGCATCACATGCTTGGCGTGGCACCGCCGCCGTCACAGCCGGCCGAGGCGCCAGCGAAGGACCTGTCGACGACGGCCGCGGAGCGCGCGCAGTACGTCGGCACGTACGACCTCGCGCCGGCCGCGCCGCTGAAGATCCGCGTGTTCGAGGATGGCGGCCGGCTGGTCGGCCAGGCGACGGGACAGGGTCCGATCCCGCTGCGGTACCAGGGAGACCACACATTCCTCGGTCCGGACGGTTCCGGCATCCGCATGGTGTTCGCACTGGAGAACGGCCGTGCGACGCAGTTCACGCTGCATCAGGGCGGACGGAGCGGCGTCGCAAAGAGAGTGGCGGATTGAAGGCCGCGATCTTCTCTGAGTTCGGCGGATCTGACGTTCTGCGGATTGCCGAGGTACCCGTGCCTTCACCAGGAGCGGGTGAGGTGCTGGTGCGTGTAGGAGCGGCCGCGCTGAATCACCTGGATGTGTGGGTCCGGCGTGGACTGCCGATCGAGACGACCATGCCGCATATCGGAGGCTCCGACATCGCGGGCACCGTTGAAGAGCTCGGCGACGGCGTGACCGGCGTGGCAGCGGGCACGCGCGTCGTGGTGGACCCGTCGGTGAGCTGCGGCGAGTGCGAGTGGTGCATGCAGGGCGAAGAGCCGCTGTGTGTGAAGTACCGCATCCTGGGCGAGCACATGCAGGGCGGATTCGCGGAATACGTCGTCGTACCTGCGCGCAATCTGTTTGCGATCCCGCACGATCATCCGTTCGAGTCCGCGGCGGCGGCGCCGCTGCCGTTTCTGACGGCCTGGCGCGCGCTGATGGGGCGGGCGAAGCTGCGCGCGGGTGAGAGTGTGCTGGTGACCGGCGCGTCGGGTGGTGTAGCGACAGCCGCCATCCAGATCGCGAAGTACGTCGGTGCCGAAGTGTTCGCGGTCACGAGCACGCCTTACGTCGAAAGAGTGAAAGCGCTCGGTGCGGGCACGGTGTACGACCGGGCGGAAGGCGATTTCGCGCTGAAGCTATGGCACGCGACGGATAAGCGTGGTGTGGACGTGATCATCGATTCCGTAGGCAGCGCTACGTGGAAGCAGAACGTGCGGTCGCTCGCGCGCCGCGGCCGCCTGGTGGTGTATGGCGGGACCACGGGACCGAAGGTCGAGATCGACGTGCGGCAGCTGTTCTGGAAACAGACCAGCATCCTGGGCAGCACGATGGCGAGCCGGACGGAATTCGAGACGGCCATGCGACTGGTGTTCGGCGGCGAGCTGAAGACAGTGGTGGACAGTGTGCTGCCGCTGGAGCAGATCCGGGACGCGCACGACCGGATCGAGGCGGGTGACGTTTTCGGCAAGATCGTGCTGGTGCCGTAGCGCCGCGGTGTTTTCAGCCCGGTTTGCGCTCCCAGCGGTCCGCATCCCGCGTGTTGTACTTCGCGAGGACCTGCTGGAACGCGGCCTCGAGATCGATACCCTGCTGGTTCGCGATGGCAATGATGACGAACAGGATGTCCGCGAGCTCGAGAGCGAGGTCGGCCTCGGGTTCGCCGGTCTTCTTCGGCTTCTGGCCGAAGCGATGATTCATCTCGCGCGCGAGCTCACCCACCTCTTCCGTGAGACGGGCAAGGTTGGAGAGCGGGGCCCAGTAGCCCTCGGCGAACTGGCCGATGTAGGCGTCGACGGACGCCTGTGCCTCGGATATCTTCACGCGCGGAAGGTAGACAGGCCGGCGCGCCACGAGCAAGACGGAGCAGGCGATTGATCCCCACTACACCCGAAATTCTCGCGGCCCTGCCATGGATCGTGTTTGCGGTCGTGGTGCCGATCCTCCTGCGCCGGCAGTCCCCGATCGACCGCTACCCGCCGCCCACGCCGGAAGAGGCGCCGATGGTCTCCGTGATCGTGCCGATGCGCAACGAAGCGGAGAACATCACCACCTGCATGAGCACATTGCTGGCGACGAAGTACCCGCGCTGGGAGATCATCATCGTTGATGACGACAGTGTGGACGGCACAGCGGACATCGCGCGCGCGATTGCGGAAGGGAGCCGCGGCACGGTGATCTTCGTGGCCGGGAAGCCGCTGCCGCCGGGCTGGCTGGGCAAGTCATGGGCGTGCTGGCAGGGCTACCAGATGGCAAGCGGTGACGTGCTGCTGTTCACGGACGCGGACACGCGCCACAACGAAGCACTTCTCGGCCACGCCGTCGGTGCGCTGATGGCGGAGAAAGCCGACCTCGCGACCGTCCTGCCGCGGCAGCTCATGGAGTCGCCCTGGGAAAGGATCGTGCTGCCGCACATCTTCGTGACGATCATGCTCCGGTTCCACGATGTTGCGAAGCTGAGCCGCACGCGCAACCCGCGCGCGGTCATCGCGAACGGCCAGTTCATGCTGTTCACGCGCGAGGGTTACCTGGCGGTCGGTGGCCACGAGTCGGTGAGAGATACAGTGGTGGAAGATCTGCGGCTCGCGCAGCGTGTGGTGGAAGAAGATCGGCGGCTGCTCGCGGCGCACGCGGAGAACCTCATGGAGACCCGCATGTACCGCAGTCTCCGCGGTATCATCGAGGGCTGGTCGAAGAACGTAGCGTTGGGGTCGCGCGAGGCCGTGCCGCGCTGGTTCGCGCCGTATGCAGCGTGGATCCTGGGTATTCTGGAGCTGTGCTTCTGGGTCGTGCCTCCGGCAGTCCTGCTCGCCTCCCTCTTCGGCGATGTCGGCGAGTTCCTCGCGGGCTGGAGTCTCACGGCGAGTGTGGTGTCCTACATCTTCTGGCTCGCCATCGCGCTGCAGTTCCGGATCCCCACACTCACGGCTCTCTTCTATCCGGTCGGCGGACTCGTGACGACCGGAATCTTCCTGCGCAGTGCGATCCGCGGCGAGCGCGTGCAGTGGCGCGGCCGCGAGTACCGCGGCGACCGTCGCGCGGAGGAAACGACGGGCGTGTAGACCGCCCGCCGGATCTCCGCGCACATCGGCGGTATTCTGCGCCTATTCCGCGCGCAGCGCGTCGGTCGGCTGGATGCGGAGCGCCCGACCGGCAGGAATCAACGAGCCCAGCAGGCCGAAAGTCATGATCAGGCCCGCGATCACAGCGACCAGCTTCATATCCTGCGGCGACTTCATCACCGTCAGGCTGATGATTGCAGCACCGGCCAGCACACCGCCACCGATCTGGTAGAACGACCGCCTGAAGACCGACACGACGATGGCGCGCGGGTTTGCGCCGAGCGCCACGCGGATGCCGATCTCTCGGGCGCGCTGGGACACCGTGAAGGACATGATCGCATAGATCCCGATCAGTGCGAACGCCAGGATGATCCCTGATACGAGCGTGAGGCCACCGATGAAAAAGACGTTCGACTTGTAGACCGGCGCCCAGGCTTCGTCGAGCGGCTTCACGTCCGCAACAACGGCCGCATTGTCCGTCGCACTGGCGATATCCCGGACGCGGGCGACCAGCTGTTCCGGAGCATCGGCCGCGCGCACATAGAACTGCGCGGCGATCTCGCGGCCGGGCACGAACGGCCGGTACATCATGACCTGCTCGCCCGGGCCGTTCGCCCGCTGCATTCCTTCCACGACGCCGACGATCTCGTACCACCTGTCGTCGCCCTTGTCCTCGGGGAAGCGGATGCGCTGACCGATCGGGTTGCGGCCGGTCATGACCTCGTCGACCCAGGTGCGGTCGACGACCATGACCGCGCGGTCGTTGGTCATGTCATCGGAGCGCAGGCCGCGGCCAGCGGTGACACGACCGCCCATAAGGTTGAAATAGTCAACGTCCGCCGCGACCACGCGGACTTCGTCGTAGAACGTCGTGTCGTTCTCGAGCTCGAACACTTCGACGGGGTGATTGAAGCCCGGCATGCGATCGACGAATGCTACGCCCTGCACGCCGCGTTCGGCGGCGAACTCGCGCTTGATGCGGCCATAGACTGCAGCGCGCTCGATCGGCGTCTCACCGTCACCGGCTACGCGTGCGCCGAAACCGTCTGCCATGACCTCGCTTTCCTCATGGTCGCTGAGAATCAGTCGACCGGTGAGGAATGCGTCGGACGGAAATTTCTCGTCTGTCTTCTTCTCGGGCAGCAGCGCCTGTGCACTGCGCACGGCAATGGGTAGAAACGCAACGCAGAGCGCGACCTGAACGATGACGACGGCGGTCGAAGCGGCGCCGAACCGGAGGCTGGCGCCGCCCGAGCCGGGCTGCGCCATGCGGTCGCGCAGCCTGCGCCCCGTGGCCTTGAGGGCGGGCATGCCGCCGATGACGCACGCCGCGAGCAGCGACATCAGCAGTGTGTAGACGACGGTGGACGTCGCCAGTCCTGACTTGAACCAGAACGGCGCCGGCTCCTGCTGCACCTCGAAGAACAGCGCCATTGCGCGATCCATGAGGAAGTACGACGCGAGCAGGCCCACGACGGCACCGGTAGTCGTGAGGACAAAGGCTTCGCCGAAGAGCTGAAACACGATGCGACGGCGGCTGGCGCCGAGCGCGGTGCGGACTGCGATCTCGCCTTCGCGCGTAGCAGTGCGCGCGTAAACGAGTGTCGCGACGTTTGCGCAGACCACGAGCAGGAACAGGATGAACGGTATGTTCATCAGGCGCGCCATCATCGCCATGCCGTCGCCGGTGCCGAACTTCTGCACGCGCGCCTCCATTCTCTCGCCTGCAGTCTCCGCTGTGCCGGCGCTGCGTTTCGAAATGGCCGTCAGCTCCGCCTGCGCCTCCCTGATCGAGACACCGGGCGCGAGCCGCGCCATCATCGAGAGTCGTGGACCATCGCGCGGACCCGTAACCGCGAAGCGCGGACGCAGCGGCGTCCAGATCTCCTGGTTCGACGGGAACGCGAAGCCTTCGGGCATCACGCCGACAATGGTGGCCGGGGAGGCACCGAGGCGGATCGTCTTGCCGACGACCGTACGATCGCCGTCGTAGAGCGACTGCCAGACGCCGTAGCCGATGACCGCGACAAGCGGCGCACTCTCCGCTTCGTCCTCCGCCGTCAGCGTGCGGCCCAGCAGCGGCGCAATGCGAGTGACACTGAAACCCGTCGCCGTCATCTGGGCGCCGCGAAGTGCGGCCGAGCGGCGGTCATCGGTCGTTGCGTTGTACGACACCTGCTGCGCTGCGACCAGGTCAGTGAGCGAGCGCAGCTCCCGTCGCCAGACGGCAAACTCACGCATCGAACGACGCTCCATGTCATTCGATTCTACGTTCCAGTTGCGGAGCACCACGATGCGATCGGCTTCGTCGAACGGAAGGCGGGGGCTGATGATGTCCAGCGAGAACTCGTGCCACGAAACCGCGAGCGCCACCGCCACCGCGATCGTCAGTGTGCCGGCAACGGTGAGGCCGGGATACTTGACCAGCATCCGCACGCCCAGCCTGAAGTCCATCGACAGACCGTGCAGGCTGCTGATGCCGCGCACGTCGCGCACGGACTCCTTGTAGTTGTCCAGGCCCCCGAACTCCGCACGTGCGGTCCGACGGGCGTCCGCCTCATCCAGGCCGCGCTCACGCATCAGACGCTCGGTGTGCAGGTCCAGATGCAGCCGCATCTCCTCGTCCAGCTCGGACTCCAGGCGATCCCGGCTGCGTACACTCCGCCAGAGCTGCTTCAAAGCATTGGTCAACCGCATGATCAGATCTCCTGCGGAACGGTGCGGAGCGCGAGCGCCATCGCGTCGGCGAGGCGGTTCCAGGTGGCGACCTCGTCGCCAAGACGGGAACGGCCCGTGGCCGTGAGCTGGTAGAACTTCGCCCGGCGGTTATTGTCCGAGACGCCCCACTCGCTCTGGATCAGACCCTGGACCTCGAGCCGGTGCAGTGCCGGATACAGCGCGCCCTGCTGGATCTGGAGCGCGCCGCCCGAGATCTGCTCGATCCGCAGCAGCACCCCATATCCATGCAACTTCCCCAATGACACGGCTTTGAGAATCAAAAGATCCAGTGTACCCGGCAGCAGCTCGGCCGACCCGCTCATGACGACTCCTCCTAAGTTGAATAGGAGAACGCTCGCGGATCTCTCCTAAGCCGTCAAGGAGAACCGGCCGGACGAGCCTGATCGTGGGACGAAGCGCGGCCGGGCGGGGAGGAATATCGCGGAAGGCAAAACCGACGTCGCATGAAAAAAGGCCGGCGGAATTTCTTCCACCGGCCTTCTGTCCCGCGGACCTGTGTGTCAGTCCTCGACGAAGTCGACGGTGACCTTGTTGGGAATCAGACCGGCTTCGTAGCCGCGATCGAGGAAGAGCTGCACGGCGCGGCGGCCGTCCGGGCCGTAGTCGAGCGTGCGGGAATTGACATACATGCCCACGAACTCGTCGGTCTGCGCCTCGGTCAGGTCCCGGCTGTACTTGCGTGAGTGCGCGAGGCCGGCGGCGCGGTGATCGAGGCTGTACGCGATCGATTCGCGCAGCAGGCGCGATGCCTTCACGATGAGATCGTGACCCAGGTCGCGACGGATGACGTTGCCGCCGAGCGGGAGCGGCAGACCGCCCGTCTCGGACGCCCACCACTCGCCGAGATCCTGCACGAGGTGGAGACCCTCGTCGCGATACGTGAGCTGACCTTCATGAATGATGAGGCCGACATCGGCGCCGCCCTCGTTCACGTGGTCGAGAATCTGATCGAACGGGACGACGTGCGTGCGGACATCCGGCTCGAACATCTTCAGCGCGAGGTACGCGGATGTCATCTCGCCCGGGATCGCGACGGTCTTTCCCTTCAGCTCACGCGGCGTCAGCGGGCTCTTCGAAACCAGGCGGGGACCGTAGCCTTCGCCCATCGACGCGCCGTGCGGCAGCAGCGCGTACTTGTCTGCGATGTACGCGTAGGCATGAATCGAAACCGCCGTCACCTCGAGCTCGCCGTTCATGGCGCGGCGGTTCAGCGTCTCGATGTCCTGCAGCTCGTGAATGAATTCCAGGTCGCCGGTATCGATCAGGTGGTCGGCCAGCGCGTAAAACATGAATGCGTCGTCGGAGTCCGGAGAATGGGCGACGCGGAGGCTTCTGGTGGTCATTAGTACTGCCTTGTGCTTAAGCGTTTGGTAATTACGACGGGAAGATTAGGCGGCGCGCAGGGATAGGGCTAGGGAGTGGGAGAGGGCGAGGGGAGGTCAGGGCCCGGGTGAGGGGCTGTTGGCCTCCCTGTGGGGCCGCGGTCCCTCCTTTGTTGACATTCGACAGGAGGGGTGGTTACTCATGTAGACATACGACAAGGGGGGCGGGATGGGTTCGAGGAATGTGCCGGGGTCGGATCTGCTGCAGGGGACGCTGGACCTGTTGATTCTGCAGACGCTGCGGGGCGGTTCGCGTCATGGGTGGGGGATCAGCCAGGAGATCCAGGAGCGGTCGAAGGGGGTGCTGGAGGTGAACCAGGGCTCCCTGTATCCGGCGCTGCACCGTCTGGAGCAGCGCGGTCTGCTGGAGAGCGAGTGGAGCGTGTCTGAAAACAATCGTCGCGCGAAGTTCTATCGTCTGACGCGCGCGGGGCGGAGTGCGGTGGAGGCGGAGACGACGGAGTGGCGCCGGTACGTGCAGGCGGTGCAGCTGGTGATCGATACACCACAGCGGTGAGGCGGTGATGAAGCTGATGCTGTATGTGCGGAAGCTGTCGGAGATGGTGCGTCGTGCTCCGCTGGAGGGTGAGCTGGACGACGAGCTCCATTTCCACCTGGCCATGGAGGAGGAGAAGTACATCGCGCGCGGGATGTCGCGAGCGGACGCGCATCGTGAGGCGCTGCGCGTGTTCGGCGGTCATGACCGCTTCGCGGAGGAGACGCGCGACGCGCGCCGGCTTCCATGGCTGGAGGAGACGCTGCGCGATGCGAGGCACGGTCTGCGACAGCTGGGCCGGACACCATCGTTCACGGCGGTCGCGATCATCACACTCGCGCTCACGATCGGCGCAAATACGACGATCTTCAGTGTGGTCAACGGCGTGCTGCTGGCGAAGCCGCCGTACCCGTCGCCGGACCGCGTGGTCGTGGCATGGGAAACGGATCGCAACAGTGGAACGGAGCGCGAGCCCGCGTCATGGCCTGACTATCTGGACTTCGCAGCACGAGCCCGTATGCTGTCGGATCTGGAGGCCGTGAGCGGTGGTGACATCAACCTGACGCCGCCGTCGGGGGAGCCGGTGCGGCTGTCGGGGATGCGCGTGACGCACGGATACTTCGATCAGATGGGCATCTATCCCGTACTCGGGCGCGTGTTCGGTGAGGATGAGGATCGCGAGGGGGGTGGTAATGTCGCGGTGATCAGCGAGTCGTTCTGGCGCTCTACGCTCGGTGGCGATCGTTCCATCATCGGCCGTTCGGTTCGCCTCGATGATGTGGAATACACCGTGGTCGGCGTGGTGCCCGACGCGTCGGACTTCGGGCTCGACCAGGTGCACGCGCGTGCGGACTACCACGGCGGCTACAGCGGCGCGGGCAC
>DASUXU010000049.1:0-27146 GCA_036377735.1 Longimicrobiales bacterium | reverse complement strand
TGATCAGACCCGTTATGACGTTCACGCTCGGGCGCTGTGTCGCGACGATCAGGTGGATACCGATGGCGCGTGCCTTCTGCGCGAGCTGTGCCAGCGGCTTCTCGATCTCCGCCTGCACGGAAAGCATCAGGTCAGCGAGCTCGTCCACCACAACAACGATGTACGGCAGCGGGCCGTCGCGATACGCCCAGCGTTCGGGGTCGTCCTTCTCCGTCCCGGTCGGCAGCGCCCGCCGCAGCGGCGCACCCTCCGACGCACGCGTATTGAATTCCGCGAGCGCGCGCGCGCCGTTCACCGACAGCAGCTCGTAGCGCCGCTCCATCTCGAGCACCGCCCATTTCAGCACGGTCGCAGCATCCTGCGGATCCGTGACGACCGGATGCCGCAGATGCGGCAGGTCCGCGTACATGCTGAGCTCGACCATCTTCGGGTCGACCATCAGCAGGCGCAGCGACTGCGGCGAGTGCTTGTAGACGAGACTCGTGATGAGTGTGTTGATGCAGATCGATTTGCCGGAACCCGTCGCGCCCGCGATCAGCAGGTGCGGCATGCGCGCCAGGTCTGCGACGTATGGCTTGCCCGTGAGGTCCTTGCCGAGCGCGAGCGGGAGTGCACCGCGCGCGCGCTGGAACGAGCCGGTCTCCAGAATGCGACGCAGGTACACGACCTCCGGCTCCGGGTTCGGCACTTCGACGCCCACCGCTCCCTTGCCGGGGATCGGTGCGACGATCCGGATGCTCGGCGCGCGCAGCGCCAGGGCGAGGTCCGCATCGAGGGCTGCAATGCGGTTCACCTTCACGCCAGGCGCGGGCACCACCTCGAACTGCGTCACCACCGGGCCCGTCGTGCGGCCCGCGATCTCGCCCTCGACCTTGAATGTCTTGAGTGTCGAGATCAGCAGCGCACCAAGACGGTCGAGCTCCGTGTCGCTCAGGCCGCTGTTGTGCTGCGGCGGCTCGCTCAGCAGTGAGAGCGGCGGCACGTCGCCCGACTCGGGGTTGCCTGTGTCCTCGAGCACCGGCGCCGTCGGCGCTTCCTTGCGCTTCAGCTTGCGCAGCCCGCCCATGAGCGAGATCGGCTCGGGCTCTGCGGCCACGGTCGTGCTCGCAACCGCCATTGCCTCTTCGTTCGCCCGTGCAGCGAATGCCGCCTCATCGAGCGCGCGCGCCGCCGCGAGCTCTTCGGCATCGGCCTTCGCCTGCGCATCGCGCGCAAGCCGCTCCCGCGCGGTCTGCAGCGCGCCTGCACTGCCGGCCGCGACCGCCGCCGCGGGATTCCAGCCAATCGTCGCGACGAACAGCGCGACCACGAAGAGCAGGAGAACGAGCACGGTTCCGGGACCGCCGATCAATGCCGCGATCGGCACTGCGACCGTGCTGCCCAGCCAGCCCGCAGCTCCGGACGGCAGAAGCGCGGCGAATTCAACACCGCTGTCGCGCGACCACAGTGCAGCAAACGCAGGGATCAGGATGATCAGGCCGGTGAACAGTGCGGCGTACCGGATGGCGCGAGGAGCTTCTATCCATTCGAACATCGCCGCGCCGCCGGTGACGAGAAGCGCGGGCACCATCATGTAACCGAGGCCGAGTCCGCTGAAGCCGGCAGCGGTCACCCATGACCCGAGCAGGCCCATGATGTTGCCGGTCGGGAACCAGCGCGCGAACACGCCGTCGCTGCCGCCGAGCGGAACCAGGGCGAGGATGAGGAAGCCTCCCAGCGACAGGAGCGCGATTCCAAGGAGCTGGCGGCGTTGATGACTGCTCAACATGTAGACGAATACTCTATGAAAGCTCGATGCGATGCTGCTCGAATACGGGCACCACGTCGTGAAGATTCAGCTGGGCGCAGAATGCGACATCCGCATCCCGGTCGAGCTTCCGCAGTGCGCGGCCCGCCGCCGTACGGCGGAGCGTGCCGGGCAGATCACGGGTTCCCGCACGCGCGAGCGCCAGCGCCGCGGCGCCGCTGTCGCCGGTTCTTACACCACGGCCACGCAGAACGTTGACGCGGTGGATGAGCAGACCGGCGCAGCACGCGTCTTCCATCGCGAACCGCCCTTCCCGCCCCGCACACGCGATCAGCACATCGCCATCCAGCTCGACGATGCGCTTCGCCACTGCTTCGACGTTGACGAACGCCGCGATGAGTGCGATGTGCGACGCGCCCGCGGCGAGCAGTGCGGGCGTGCCGTTGGTCGTAGTCATGATGAGCGCGTGGTCTGCAACGTTCTCGCGCGTGAATTCGACCGGGGAATTGCCGAGGTCGAAGCCTGGTATCGGCTGGGCGTCACGCTCACCACAGAGCAGTGCGGCGTCGCGCCCCAGCTCCATGCGCTTCGCCACCGCCTCTTCCACGGTCCTCGCCGGGATCACACGGCGGGCGCCATTGACCAGGGCATGCACGATCGTGGTCGTGGCACGCAGAACATCGATGACGACGGCGGTACGGCCGCTGGCGGGGAGGTTGCCCAGCTCCGCGGCGGTGAACGTGACCTCGATCCTCACGCGCTCTTCGCCGGCGGGGCCATTCGCCGCTCCACCAGCTTGGTGTCCATACGTCCTGCCACGACGTCGGGATCGTCAAGGAGCGTGTGCAGAAAGGGGATGGTGGTGTGAACACCCTCGATCACGAAGGACTCGAGCGCGATGCGCATTCGCACGATTGCTTCCGCGCGCGTATCCGCATGCACGATCAGCTTCCCGATCAGCGAATCGTAGTTCGGCGGAACGCGGTAGCCTGCGTATGCATGCGTGTCCACGCGTACGCCCGGACCGCCGGGCGGATGGAAGATCGAGATCTGCCCCGGGCTCGGCGCGAAGTTTCTCGCCGGGTCCTCGGCATTGATGCGGCACTCGATGGCGTGGCCGTGCAGCACAGGCGTCTCCATCCGGCTGAGCGGCTGCCCGGCAGCGACGCGGATCTGCTCCTTCACGAGGTCGACGCCTGTTACGAGCTCCGTCACGGGATGCTCGACCTGGATACGGGTATTCATCTCCATGAAGTAGAAACTGCCATCTTCATCGAGGAGGAATTCCACGGTACCGGCCGAGTAGTAGCCGATGGCCTTTGCACCCGCGATCGCGGCTTCACCCATGCGCTGCCGCAGGTCCGGCGTCAGCGCTGGCGACGGTGCTTCCTCGATCAGCTTCTGATGCCGCCGCTGCAGCGAGCACTCGCGCTCACCGAGGTGGATGACGTTGCCGTGCTTGTCACCGACGAGCTGGATCTCGATGTGACGCGGACGCGCGAGGTACTTCTCGAGATAGACGGACGGGTCGTTGAACGCCGCGCGCGCCTCGTTCTGCGCCATGCCGAGCTGTGCGACGAACACATCCTCGGACTCGGCGACACGCATGCCCTTGCCGCCGCCGCCGGCCGCGGCCTTGATCAGCACGGGAAACCCGATGCCGCGCGCAGTCTCGAGCGCCGATTCCACGTCGGTTATTGCACCTTCGCTGCCCGGGACAGTCGGAACGTTGACGCTCATCATCGTCTTGCGCGCCATCGCCTTGTCGCCCATCAGGCGGATGTGCTCCGCACTCGGACCGATGAACGCGAGGTTGCTGCGCTCGCAGATCTCGGCGAACTCCGCGTTCTCCGCGAGGAACCCGTAACCGGGGTGAATCGCTTCTGCGCCGGTGATCTCTGCGGCGGCGAGGATGCGGGGGATGTTGAGGTAGCTCTCGCGCGCGGCTGGCGGACCGATGCACACATCCTCGTCGGCAAAGCGGACGTGCAGTGAGTCGCGGTCCGCCTCGCTGTAAACAGCAACCGTACCGATGCCCAGCTCCCGGCACGCGCGTATTACGCGCAGCGCGATCTCGCCACGGTTGGCGATCAGGACCTTACGAAACATCGGACTGACCTGCGCGGGTTGTGCTCTGGCGCGACCTCACCGGGCCGCCGGCTCGATGCGGAAGAGAACCTGGCCGAACTCGACCGGGTCCGCATTGTCCACGAGAATCTCGCGCACAATGCCGTCGACCTCGCTCTCCAGCTCGTTCATCAGCTTCATGGCTTCCAGGATGCAGAGCGTCTGGCCCTTCGTGACGTGCGTACCGATCTCTGCATACGACGGTGCTTCCGGCGCGGGCGCGCGGTAGAACGTTCCGACCATCGGCGACTTCACGTCGATCAGGTTCGACTTCGGCGCTGCTGCTGCTGGCGCTGCTGCCTCTGCAGCCGGCGCAGCAACCGCCGGTGCCGGCTGTGTCACAGCCGGTGCGGCGGCTGTCGCGGCCGGCATCGCTGCGACCGGCGCCGGCGGTGGCGTCTTCGCAATCCGGATCTTCGTGCCCGCACGGTTGATCTCGATCGTGTCGATGCCGCTGCTGTCCACCGCCTCGATCAGACCGCGCAGAAAATCCAGATCGATCATCTGCGCGCCCGCTGCCGAGCCATTGCGCTCGACTACTGCCTCTGCAGTCTTCGTCGCCCGCTTGCCACTGCCTGTGCCCATCGTGATCTACTCCAGTGAGCCCGCGCCGCCCGCTGCACCAGTACCAGTGCGCAGACGGGTTACGAGCCCCCTTAAACCCAGTGAATAGCTCGCCGGCCCGAATCCTGTCACCACACCCGCCGCCTTCGACGACAGCAGCGAGCGGTGACGGAAGCTTTCGCGACCGGCCACGTTCGTCAGATGTACCTCGACATACGGACGATCCACCCCCACCAGCGCGTCCAGAAGGGCCACGCTCGTGTGGGTATAACCTCCCGCATTCACCACAAAACCCGCAACCCGTCCTGCGGCTTCCTGGATGTAATCTATCAGTTCGCCCTCGCCGTTCGCCTGATGGCTCTCCAGCTCCACCCCCAGCGCCGACGCCTCCGAGCGCAAACTCTCGTCCAGCTCCGCCAGCGTCATCCGCCCATACACGGCCGGCTCGCGGGTGCCCAGCAGGTTCAGGTTCGGACCGTGTACGACCGCTATCCTCACTTCTTCAGACTCTGAAGCCAGGACCTGAACATCTCCAGGTCTTCGTCGTCTTCCTCTTCGGGGCTCTGTGCCGCTCCGGCGCCCGGCAACGCGGCGCCCGCATGACCCATCGACCAATCGCTGTTCTGTGTACCTGTGCCGGGCAACAACTCGTCCGCCGCGCTCCACGGCGGCGGCACGTCCGCCGCGACCTGGTCTGCAGCTGAGAACGCGGGGCTGGCTTCAGGCGGCGTCGCTGCGGCGGCCGGGGCGGTTTCCCACGGCATGAGGTCATCCGCAGCAGGCGGCGCCGGCGCGGCCGGCGGCGGTGCGATGTCCTGCGTGAGGGTCTCCCACGGCATTGCATCTTCGGCCGGCCTGACCGGCGTCGCGGGCGGGCCGAACGAGCTTGGCGCGGTCTCCCACGGCATGAGGTCATCCTCCGCGGCTGAAGCAGGCGCAGCGGGCGCAGATGCCGCCGGCGGTGCTTGAGGCGGGACGGCTTCAGGCGGGTCTGGCAGCTCGAAAGCCTCGATCAGACGGTCGAAGGGGTCGGCTGCGGGCTGGTCCACCGCCGTATCGAACGTGTCACGGTCGAGTGCGCCAGGGTCGACGGCGGCGGTGGTGTCGGCCTCTTCGGCGCCGAAGCCTGTCCCGGTGATCATATCACGGTCGGCGTCCTCCCACGGATCGCCGGTCGACACGGCCTCGGCCACCGCTTCTGCCTGCGCCTCGTCGGCGTGAGCGGCGGCGGTAGTGTCCGCTGGCGCGAAGTAGCCGGAGTCCTCGGGGGCGTCCATGAAGCGGGTGGCTGCACCGATCTCGGTGACGGCGTCGTCGTCGCCCAGCAGAAGCATCGCTTCGTCGGCCGAGCGCGGGCGCCAGCCGAGGAGGCTTTCGAAATACGACGCGATCGCGGGCGCACCGCTGCCGGCTTCCTCGCCGTTGTCGGACCAGGCGTACGGCGTGTCCTGCAGGTCACCGTCCTGGGCGCTGGAGAACCACGGTGACTCGACCTCCTGCAGCCAGAGCTCGCCGGATGCGTCCTGCTTGAAGAGGGCCGCATCAGGCGACGAGTCGCCAACGCCGCCCTGCTCCAGATCGATCTCGGCCAGCAGCCGCTCGATCCGCTCATCACTGCCGCGCTCCCGCAGCAGCTGGCGGTACACTTCTGCGGCGCGCTCCGGGAAGCCCTGATTGCGGTACAGCTCGGCCATGGTCTCCGTGACCGGCGCGCGCGGCGGGGCGGGCGTCGCACCGGCAGCCTCGCTGATGTCTGGCGCCTCGCCGCCCACGGCGTCACTGAATCCGCCGACGTCCAGCTGCGGCTCCGACAGGGAAAGACTCGCGTCCGGCATGAACTCGTCGCCGGAATCTTCCATGGCAGGCGCGACCATGTCCTCGATCGACAGCTCCATGACCTCTGCCCCGGCCATCTCCGCGGCCGGGTCTTCGGGCGCAATGTCGTCGACCGACAGCTCGAACGCCGGCGCCTCGGGCGATTCATCCAGGTCCATGGCGTAAGCGGACTCGGCCGGCGGCGTTTCCTCCGCGATGTGCTCGACCGAGAGCTCGAGCTCGCCGGACTGAGAGGCATCAGCGTGCCGGGCCGGGTTCTCGATTGGATCGTACGCCAGACTTTCCAGTGGGTCTGCCCGACGCTGGCTGGCCGCGAGCGCGGCGAGGACGTCATCCGAGCCGGGGACCAGCTCTTCCGTCTCCACCGAGTCGTCGGCCGCCAGCGCTTCGATGTCGGCGAGGCCCGATGCGGACTCGCGAATGCCGGACGGGCTCTCGATTTCGGGCGGCAATTCGACCGGCTCGGCGGGATGGTCGGTGGCGGGCGGCGCGGACATGGCAGCCGCGCGGTCGGCCTCGAGCATCGAAACGCGGTCCAGCAGATTCACATCGGAGGGGTCGCGCGCGATCAGCTCGTGATAGAAGCCGATGGCTTCATCGACGCGCCCCGCCTTCACCGTCAGATCGCCGAGCCAGCGCAAGGCGACGAGATTGCCCGCATCCCGCTCCAGCGCCTGCCGGAATGCAGCGATCGATTCCTCGGTTTCGCCGCCGTCCGCGAGCACCCGACCGAGCACCACGTACGCGCTCGCAGAATCGGGATGCCGGCGCAGGCCGTCCGTCAGGATCTCATGCGCGCGCTCCCGGTCGCCCGCCTTGCGGTAGGCTTCAGCGAGATGCGTAAAAACACGACCCTCCGGATTGCTCACATAGAGGGCCTCCAACTTGGCGATTTCGTCCTGGTGGGCTTCGGCCATCCCCGCTCCACGGAGGGTAAAACGAACAGGTCTTGGGCGAGGTTACCAAGATGGAGCGGGCCCGTTCGAGTGTCAACGCGCGAGAACGGAGTTTTTCCGCGTACCGCCGCCATCCTCGGGTTGATGGGGGAAGCCCTGCAGGCTACTTTCCATGGCTTGCATCCCTGATTTTTGGCACGCCATGACGGCGGGAGTTTTGTTCCTATGATGCGTCAGATGCGCGAGAACACGAAGTGGATCATTGGCTTCGTGCTGTTGGCCTTCGTCGGACTCATGGTCTTCCAGTGGGGCATGGACATCACCGGACGGAGCACTGACAACGCCGCGGGCGGTGCCATGGGTCGCGTCAATGGTGATGCGATCACGGCCGAAGAGTACAACAACGTCTACCGCAGCCTGTACGATCAGCAGCAGCAGCAGCTGGGCAACCAGCGGATCACGCCCGCCATGAATCGCGAGATCGAGAACGCGGCGTGGGAGCAGGTGATCACGAACAAACTGCTCGAGCAGGAGCTCCGCCGCCGTGGGATCCGCGTTACGGACGCCGAGATCACGCAGGCGGCGATGTACATGCCGCCGCAGGAGTTCCAGTCGAACGAGATGTTCCAGACGAACGGTCAGTTCGACGTGCAGAAGTATCAGGCGTTCATGGCGTCGCCGCAGGCGGACGACCAGCTCCTGTTCCAGCTCGAAGCGTACTACCGCGACATCATCCCGCGCAGCAAGCTCTTCTTCCAGGCGACGGCGGGCACGTTCGTAACGGACGGACAGCTATGGCGGATGTACCGCGACGCGAACGAGCGGGTGTCCGCGCGCTTCGTCGTGATCGATCCGTCGCAGGTCGTACCGGAGACGGAGGTGCAGGTCACGGACGCGCAGGTGCGCGCTTACTACGACGCCCACAAGGACGAATTCCCGCGCGCGGCGATCGCCACGGTGAAGTACGTCACGCTCGACCGTACGCCGACGGCTGCGGACTCGTCCGCGGCGCGGGCACAGGCACAGCAGGCTAGGACCCTGCTCGCGGGCGGCGCATCCTTCGACAGCGTTGCGACCCAGCTCGCGATCGACACCACGCGCGGTGCGCAGCGTTCGACAGTCACGGTCACCAGGAACAACCAGTTCCCGCCCGCGTTCGAGGCAGCCGCATTCTCGCTGCCGATCGGCCAGCTCAGTGACATCATTGCGACGCAGTACGGTTACCATGTTGCGCGCGTCACGAGCCGGACGGACAGCAGCGCGACCGTGCAGCAGGTGCTGATTCCGCTGGGCATGTCGGAATCGTCCCAGGATGCACTGCTCGATCGCGCGGACTCGCTGGAAGCGCTGACCGAGAACATGAAGCTGGAAGAGGCCGCGCGCCGTGCGGGCCTCACCGCACAGACCGCTCAGCTCGCGCCGCCCATCGCGTTCCTCCCCGGCGTCGGCGTGCCGGACGAAGGCCTGGACTGGGCTTTCGACGAAGCGGATGTCGGCGACGTGAGCACGGTCTTCGAGAGCCCGTCCGCGTACTACATGCTCGAGCTCGTGGCGCGCACCGATTCCGGCACGCTCACGCTCGATGAAGCGAAGCTCAACATCCGTCAGACGCTCATCACGCAGGAGCAGATGCGGAAGGCGCAGGAGAAGATGACGCCGGCGATCGCGGGCAAGGATATTTCCGCCATCGCCGCGATGTACAACGCTACGCCGGGCGAAGCAGCCTCGTTCACGCGCGGCGACAATGTGCCCGGCCTCGGCGCACTCAACCCTGCGATCGGCGCGGCGTTCGGTCTGCCCGCGAACAGGGTGAGCGGTGTGATCCCCGGCACGGACCGTCTCTTCGTGATCCAGAAGACGCTGCACGTGCCGGCCGACTCCGCCGCATGGGAAGCACAGAAGGCGCAGCAGCGCACCGCGGTACTGCAGGCTCTCGCCGATCAGAAATGGCAGCGCTACATGCAGGCGCTCAAGGCCGATGCGAAGATCGTGGACAACCGCCGCGAGCTCGCACGCCGTGCCGCGCGGCAGCAGGACCAGCAGCAGCAGACACCGGTCATTCCGTACTGATCGACGCAAACACACAATGAAAAAGACCGGCTCGCATCTGCAAGCCGGTCTTTTTCTTTTTCGAAACGCGCTCCGTGTCAGACGTCCGTGCGCGTGACTTCCTCTGCGCTCTGCTGTGTCGGCACCGACTGGCCCGGCGTCACCTGCGGTCTCGACGGCGTGCGGATCTGCGGCGTCTCGTCGATGGCGACATCGTGCTTGATCTCGTTCACCGACTTCTTGAACTCGCGAATCCCCTTCCCCAGCCCGGCGCCCAGCTCGGGCAGCCGCTTCGCGCCGAACAACACCAGCAGCACGACGCCGATGAAGATGAATTCCGTTGGACCGAGGTTCGGCATTTTACGACTCCCGCGTAGTTAAAACCACGAACGCATCACGAGCCAGACGAGGCATACCCCGACGATGCTCAAGGCGTTCAGATTGATCGTCAGCGGTCCCAGCACGAAGGCGACCGCGATCAGGTCGATGCTCAGCGGTCCAACCGACGCCGATACCGCCGTCGTCAGAAAGTCCCGTGCAGCGCTTCCCGGCATCCAAAGTACCGCGATCTTCGTGAAAAGGGCACCCAGAAACAGCCCGACCACCACCGCCCACACCATGCGGGGCAAAGGCTCCCGACGCGGTCCACTCATCCTGCTACCTTGCTTTCAAAGGGTTCCCGAAATTGATACCTCAGCGGCGTCGGCCGATCACGTAGCCCACCGCCTCGTGGAGCGCCCTCGCCGATTCGCTGTCCGGGAGGGAGTGCAGTGCCTCGGCGGCCGTTTCACCGAACTCTTCCGCCCGGCTTCGGGCATACTCCAGGCCACCATGGTCAAGGACGAGCTCCATCACCCGGTCGATGCCCTCATCCGACGGGACGGGATCCGCAAAAAACGCCTCGACCTCGGCGCGCTCCGTCCCTGTCATCCGCGGCAGCGCCGCAATCAGCGGGAGGGTGACCTTGTGCTCGCGCAGGTCCAGGCCCGTGGGCTTCCCCACCTCATCCGCCGTCCCCGTATAGTCGAGGAGGTCGTCCGCGATCTGGAACGCCATGCCCAGCGCGTGGCCGTACCGGGCCAGCACCCGGCGATGAGCGGGTGCACCGGCGGCCGCGCCGAGCTCGCACGCGGCGGACATCAGGCTGGCAGTCTTGCTCGCGATCAGCCGGTCGTAGTCCCGCTCCGAAAACTGCAGCGCGTCGAATGAGTAGAGCTGCCGCAGCTCACCTACGCTCATCTCGTTCGCGGCGCGTGACAGGACCTGCAGGAAATCGATGACGCCCAGGTCCGCGAGCGTGCTGATCGACCGGCTGTAGAGGTAGTCCCCCATGATGACGGCGGTCTGATGGTTCCACAGACCGTTCACCGTGGGCATGCCCCGCCGGAGCACCGAGTGGTCCACTGCATCGTCGTGCACCAGTGTGGCCAGGTGCACCAGCTCCACGACCGCCGCGAGCGTCACAACATGCTCGTACGGCCGGTCGCCGGTCTGGTTGGCAAGCAGCACCAGGGTGGGGCGAAACAACTTTCCCCGCGCCCAGAGGAGGTGATCGTTCACCTCACCGATCGCGGGGAAATCATGGAAGACGATCCGCCTCAGCTCTGCGACCACCGGCTCCAGGTGGTCCGCCACAGGCTGCTGGATCTGTGCAAGGCTCGGGATCTGTGTCAGCGGCATTCGGCTCGCGGCGATCGTTGGAAAATCAAACGCTGCAAGCTATTACAGTTGTGGTGGCGCTGTCAAAGCCGGGCCAGCCGCGCGCTGACGTCCTGGAAGTTCACGTCGATGCCGAGCACCCGCTCGTATGCATCGCGTGCCCCGTCGCGATTGCCGAGACCCTCGTACGCGCGACCGAGGTGGTAGTACACACCGACCATCTCGATGTCGCTGCCGGGACCTCGCAGCTCCAGCGCGCGACGCAGCACCTTTTCCGCGATCGTGTGCTGACCTTTCATCAGGAAGCACTGTCCGAGCTCCTCGTACACGCGCAGCCGCATGTCGCCGGCGCGCATGGCGATCTGGAACTCGCCAATCGCCTCGTCCACCAGGCCCATCTCCTTGAACGCGAGCCCCAGGTCGTAGTGCGCCGCCGAATCCTCGGCCGATACGTTCTCCGAAACCTTCTGCTTGAACTGCGACAGCAGCTCCGCAAAGTCCTGGTCCTCGTCGCCCGTCGGCGCCTTTTCCTGCACTACGAACCGCGTACCCGCATCCTCGCCATCATCCTCGGCGAGCAGCGCGCCGAGGTTGATGAATTCCGATTCCGCCCTGCGCGGCGGTGCAGCATTCAGGGGCGCGGCCACTGGCGGGCGTGCGCTCGGCGCACCCGGTTCGGTCGGCTCGGTCGGTTCCAGCAGCTGGGACGCCGCCCAATCGTCAGTCCGCTCGGGCTCTGCAGCCGACGCGGGCTCTGCTGCTGACGCGGGCTCCGAAGCCGGCGCAGGCGCTTCTGCCTGTGCCGGCGCTTCGGCGTAATTTGGCTCTGCTGCCTGCTGCGGCCCTTCCCGGACCGGCTCCTCCGCTGGTGCCGACTCCCCGCGGGAATCCGCCGGAGGCGGTTCCACCAGCACGGTGTCACTTGCGCTCTCGAGGTCCCAGAACACGGGGGTGGACTCAGACTCTGCGACGAGCTCTTCGACGAATTCCGCGGCCTCCGCATCTTCTGCGGTGGGCTCGACGGACATCTCGAAGGACTCCTCGATCGCGACCGCTTCTTCGCGCCGTCCCGTGAATACCAGCGGTGGCGGCGGGGGCTCCATGCCGTACTCGCCGAAATCCATGTCCGGCGAGATGTGCGCGGTGCCGGCCGGCTCGCTGAAGGACGTGCTCTCTGGTATCCCGGCAGCCGCGGCTGTGTCTGTTTCCGCGAAGTCCTGGAGCGTGAACGTGGGCGGCTGTGGCAGACCGGGATCCTCACCCTCGAGCATGGGCAGCTCGAACGGTGTGTCTTCCTCGAAGTAGCCGTCGCCCTGCTCGGCGCCCTGCCCCTCCGACGCCAGCTCGATCTCGAACGCGGGCAGGTCGAACGACGCTGTATCATTGTCGCCATCGAGAGAGATGCCGGCCTCTGCGTCCGGTTCCGATGGCAGGAGTGGCAGGTCGAACGTGCTGGAATCGTCGAAACTCTTGTCGTCGAACTCGAGGTCGGCGAGCGGTGCCGCGGCAATGTCTTCCGGCGGCACGAACGAGGTCGGCTCCAGGCCGAGATCCTGTGCGGAGGAATCGAGCCCCGCAACCTCGAAGCTGCCCGGTTCCTCGATGTGCATGGTCTGCAGGCCTTCGAGCATTCCGCCCGTCGCGGAATCACCGGCGCTTTCAATCTGGGTACTCTCGAATCCTTCTAGGCTGTCCGGCGTGATGTCCGCCAGCCCGACATCTGCGTCTGCGGGCGGCGTGCTCACCGGTCCGCTGTCGATGGAGAACGCGAACTCCTCTACGCCATCGTCATGCGAGTCGGCCGGCGGCGGCGGCGATGCGTCCTGATACGGCGTCGCCTCGACGGTGCTCTCTGCGCTCATGGAGCCCGGCGCGATTGCCTCGATCTCCGCCTGCACGGCTGCGGCTTCACCTGCCGCCCCGTTCCGCGTGTGCACTGCGAACGCCTTCTTCAGCTCGTCCACCGCCTCGGCCGTGCGTGATCGCGCGTGCAGCTGGCGCGCGAGCATCACGCGGATCTCCGGATCGTCGGACGCCTCCGCAAACTCCTCCAGCGCGGTCAGCGCGTCATTGACCTGTCCGGCGGCAAACTTCTTTTCTGCGAACTCGAGGAAATATCTGCGGGCGTCCGTCAGGAATCCCTGTGAAGCGCTGAACTGGCCGAGCTTGCGAAGGAGATCGAGCTGCTGCGGGACGTAGCGCAGAGCCTTGTTGCAGAGCGCGATCGCGTTGTTGAAGAGACCCGCCTCGGCGTATCTGTCCGCGGCCTGCACGTAGTACTTGACCGCGTCGTTCGGCCGGCTCAGACGGAGGTAAAGGTCACCCACCCGGTTGTACAGCGGCAGGTCAAGCTCGCCCTCGCCCTCCTCCCCGATCTGCAGCACCTGGAGGTAGGCCTGGATGGCCTTGTCCCACTCTTCCCGCTGCTCGTGCTTGCGAGCATCATCCTTCAGCTTGGTGACCGACTTCATTCCGTCGACTGCTCAGGTGAGCGGGGTGATGCCGCGTGGTGGAGCACCCGACGCGTCAACTGCTTCGACGCGTCCGGCGCTACGATCTTCATTCGATCCGCCGCTGCTTCGAGCAGCAGCCTGTCCGGCAGCATTCCGATGATTTCCGTCTCCATGATCCGGCCGCCCCTCTCCGCCACATGGTCTTCTATGCGACGGAAAACCTGCAGTGGCGAATTCCGTTCGGCGTCCTCGAGGTTCATCGATATCTGGACGCGCCCCGAAGACGCAAGCTGAAATGCGAGCGCGCGAACGCCCGCGATCCCGCCGTTTGCGGCGCGGATCGACGCCGCGATACGCTTTGCCTCATCCAGCGTAACGCCATCCACGACGACGTTCCAGGCGAGCAGAACGGGACGGGCTCCGACACAGACGGCACCCGCGGTCGGATGCGCACCCGGATGCGGCCAGTTCGCAGGCAGCACGTCCGGCTCGCGGTCGGCGGGCCAGCCCTCGATCAGACCCTCGAAGCCCCCACGCCGCAGCGCGGCGAGTGGCCGGCCCGGCGGGTCGGAGGCGTCCGCATAATAAAAGACCGGCAGCCCGAGCTCATCCGCCAGTCGTTCGCCCACCCTGCGCGCGCTCTGCCGCGCATCCGCCATCGAGAGACCGGCCACCGGTACGAACGGCAGCACGTCGAGCGCCCCGATGCGCGGATGCAGGCCGCGATGCGAGCGCAGATCGATTCGGCCGACCGCGACCCGGGCAGCAGCGACGGCCGCGGCCTCGACGACGGACGGTGTTCCGATCCACGTAATCACCGACCGGTTGTGATCCGCGTCCAGCGACCAGTCCAGCACATCGGCGCCGGCCGCACGTGCCGCATCAGCGATGTCAGCGACCAGCGCGGCGTCCCGACCCACACTGAAGTTGGGTACCGCCTCGAGCACCTGGACCGGGCTCATTCGGTCCAATGATACAGGCTGCAAGGTCGCGTCACAAGCATGAAAATGCCGGCCGACCGCGCTTCAGCACCAGGCGAATCGGCGTGGATCCGAAGTGATACGGGATCTCGCGATGATCCGGGACACCCCATGCGATCAGGTCCGCGGGCGCGCCCGCCGTGATGGTTCCCCGGCCGTCCTCGATGCGCAGTGCGGCCGCGCCACCCGCCGTGGCCGCAACAATCGCTTCGAGCGGCGTCATTCCCATCTGCGAGCATGCGAGTGTCAGCACGAGCGCCATGCTGGATGTGGGTGAAGAGCCGGGATTGAAGTCTGTAGCCAGCGCCACGCGTGCACCGCTGTCGATGAGTGCGCGCGCGGGCGCGTATCGCGTCTTGCCGAGGAACAGCATCGTCGTGGGCAGCAGCGTCGCCACGGTGCTCGAGGATGCGAGTGCCCGGACGCCGGCCTCGCTGATCGCAGCCAGGTGATCCGCCGACGCCGCATCCATCTCAGCCGCAAGCTCTGCGGCCCCCGAATTCTCCAGCTCGTCAGCGTGCAGCTTGGGGATCATACCGTGATCGCGGCCGGCGCTGAGGATGCGACGCGACTGAGCCGGCGTGAACACACCCGGCTCGCAGAACACGTCGCAGAAACCGGCCAGCCCTTCCGCCGCGACGGCAGGGATCATCTCGTCGGTCAGCAGCCGGACGTACGCCTCGCGATCCTCACGATACTCGGCCGGGAACTCGTGCGCGCCGAGAAACGTGGGAATGACGTCCCATCCATCATGCATTACCTGACGCACTGCGCGCAGCTGCTTCAGCTCGGACGCCGTGTCCAGACCATAGCCGCTCTTGATTTCCGCCGTGGTCGTGCCAGTCCGGAGCATCTGCGCCAGACGATCCCGCGTCAGCTCCGCCAGCTCGTCCTCCGAGCGCGAACGGATATCGCGCACGGACGCGTTGATCCCGCCGCCCTGGCGCGCGATCTCCATGTATGGCACACCCTGCGCGCGCATCGCATACTCTGCCGCTCGATAGCCGCCGAAGACGGTGTGCGTGTGCGAATCGATGAAGCCGGGCGTGATCACCATGCCGTCGCACGCAATACGCTGGGCGCGCTCGTACTTCGCGAGCATGGCGGAGGCATCGCCGACCTCTGCAATGCGTCCGTCCTCCACCGCGATCGCCGCCGCCGTCCGCACCGATGCCGCGTCCGCGCTCACGCACGTGACCACCTCGGCGGCGCCGGTGAGCAGCGTTACGCTCACGAGTGCCACAGCTCCGCGAGGACGCCGCTGCGCACGAGGTCTTCGAGTGCGTCGATGTCACCAGCCAGCACGCGATCCTGCTCCAGTGGCGGCACGCGCTCACGCACCAGCTCGCAGGCGAGCTCGACTCGCCGCGCAGGCCGGAGCGGCTTGAGGAACTCGAGTGCCTGTGCAGCGGTCAGCAGCTCGATCGCGAGCAGGCTCTGCAGAATGCCGACCGCTTCCCTGGCCTTCAGCGCCGCGTGCACGCCCATCGATACATGATCTTCCTTGTTCGCGTCCGTCGGTACCGAGTCGACGCTCGCGGGATGAGCACGCAGACGCAGGTCCGCCACCAGTGCCGCGGCGACGATCTGCGCCATCATGAGACCGGAGTTCACGCCCGGATCCTTCGTGAGGAATGCGGGCAGCCCCGAGAGCGCCGGATCCACCAGCCGCGCGATGCGGCGCTCCGCGATCGATCCGAGGTCCGCGAGCGCGATCGACAGAAGGTCGAGGGCCTGGGACACCGGCTGGCCGTGGAAGTTGCCGCCGCTCAGGATCTCGCCATCATCCGGGAAGATGAGCGGGTTGTCCGTGACACTGTTCGCCTCGATCTCCAGGACCTGCCGCACATACGCGAGTGCCTGCCGGGCTGCACCGTGCACCTGCGGCATGCACCGCAGTGAGTAGGCGTCCTGCACGCGCGGGTCGTCGTGGCGGTGCGACTCGCGGATCTCCGAGTCGTCGAGCAGTGCGCGCAGTCGCGAGGCGCTCGTGAGCTGCCCCGCCTGCGGACGGGCGCGGTGAATCCGTTCATCGAATGCGACGGGGGTCCCGCGCAGCCCCTCCAGGCTCATGGCGCCGGCGACTTCGGCGATCTCGACCGCGCGCTCCGCATCGAGCAGCGCGAGGATGCCGATACCGGTCTGCACCTGTGTGCCGTTATTGAGTGCGAGACCCTCCTTCGCCTCGAGCGTTACCGGCGAGAGCCCCGCGCGCGCGAGCGCGGCCGCACCACTCATGCGTTCGCCGCCTGCGATGGCTTCTCCCTCACCCAGAAGGACCAGCGCGAGATGCGAGAGCGGGGCGAGGTCACCGGAAGCGCCTACACTGCCGCGCGACGGAATGACTGGATGCACACCGCGGTTCAGCAGCTCGAGGCACAGCTCCACGACTTCCGGCCGCACCCCCGAATGCCCGAGAGCCAGTGCGTTCGCGCGCAGCAGCGTGATCGCGCGCACGTCGTCCTCGGCCAGTGGCGCGCCCACGCCCGCGGCGTGACTGCGAATCAGGTTCAGCTGCAGCTCGCGGATGCGTGCGGGCGGGATCATCACCTCACTGAGCGCGCCGAACCCCGTGGTGAGGCCGTACACTACGCGCCCTTCGGCAACTGCACGGTCCACCACTGCACGCGCGGCTTCGACCCGCGCCCGTGCGGCCGCACCCAGGACCGTGCGACGGCGCGGCGCGCGTGCGACGCTGCCCACATCCTCCAGCGTAAGCGTGCCTGTGAGCTCGAGCGCGTCCGCGCGCGACGCCGTGTTATGCGCTTTCATGATCAGCGGAACCGGGACGGCGCACCGCCGTTCGAGAAGTCGTTCTGCGAATAATCGAGCTTGACGTCAGGGTTCGCGCGCAGGTTCACGCGGAACTGGAAGCTGAAGTTGCCGTTCTGTGCTTTCACGAAATCGAAGTTTGCATCCCAGTCATGGAGCCGGCGGGTGAGCGTCAGGAACTGGTCGGTGAAGCCGCCGGTCGTCAGTGAATAGTTGGACCGCCACTGCGCGGTCCAGTTCTCGGTGGGATAGAATGTGAGATTTCCACCAATGCGCTGGTCTTCCTGGGTGCCGAACGCACCGACCGCCGCCGCACCATCGTTACGGGGGCGGATCAGCGTGTAATCGAGGCTCGCCGTCCACGAACCCGTCTGCCCGGCGGGCGCTCCCACTGCGGTGTTCCGCCGCGTCCCCACCATGCCGAACTCTTCACGCGTGCGATCCACCGCAACGCCGCCCTCGGCGGGCGGAGTTTCCGGCGACCCGATATCACCGGGCCGGGTCGTAACGGAATCGGTGCGTCCGAGGCCGAGCTTGCGGAAGAGCCAGGAGCCGCTGTTCACGGACATGTTCGCACTCACCTTGCTCAGATGCGGCGCGAACGTGCGGTCTGCCACGGTACCGGGCGGTGCGCCCTCGGGCAGTGGCGCGGTACGGAAGAGGTCGTGTGTGAAGCGCAGCTGCAGCCCGCGGATCAGGTCGGACTGCAGAATGTTTCCGATGGACGCGGTCTCGATCCCGTCACCGGTTTCCCGCGCACGCACGAAATCATAGGCGACGGCGTCCGTGGCGATCGACAGCAGCATGATGGTGCGGGAACCCGCCCGCCTCGTCGGCCCTGTAGCCGTGTCCGACACCGCCTGCTGCCGCGCCAGCGCGGCCGAATCCAGCTCTTCGCGAACCTTCCCCTCGAACGTCTGTGACAGTCCGATGGAGATGCGGTTCCGCTCGCGGATGTTGTCGAGCCCCGAGAACACCACGAGCTGCAGCGAGTCCGCCGACGGCTTCGGTGCGTAGGAGTAGCTGATGCTGGGCGAGATCCGGTGGCGCAACCGTTCGAACGGTCCGATGCCGCCCCACAGACCGTAGATGTTCGACTGCAGGTCTGCACCAAAATCGAGACTCATCGGCGATGCGACCGTTTTCTCGTCCGTGCGGAGATTGTTGATGCTTTCGCCGTTCAGCCGGATACGCGGCGTGAGCGTCGTCGTCCCGATGAGCTGCTGGCGGTACCCCACCGTCACATCCCAGCTGTTGCGGCGCTCCGAGCTCTCCGGCAGTTCGATCGTAGTGTCACGATCGGACAGCACGACCGGACGGAAGTCCAGATGCGTGTCACTCGTGGAAAAGCTCTGAGACACTTGCAGGTTGCCCAGCGAGAAGGATGACCGCGCACTGCCGCGGAACTGCTGTCGGCTCTGCGCCGACGGATTCGGATTCGAATCCTCGATCGACGTGGCGTCCCTCGTCACCTCGCCACCCGCCGTCAGCGTCGCATTGCTGTACCAGTGCTCCTCACCCGGCAGCGCTTTGAACAGCGTGATCGAGGACAGGTTGAGGCTCGCATTCGGCAGGACCGAGCTGACGGTCTCATCACTCAGGAACTGCCGCCGCGATGCGCCCAGCGAGAGCGAGCCCCAGTCCAGGCGACGGCTCATCGAGAAGTTCGAATCGATCGAACGGTTGAGCTCGCGCGGATCGAACGACCGCTCGCGCACGAACTCGGAGGACGTGCTGTAGTTCGCATTCGCATTGAGCCGCGTGCGCTCGTTCGGCTCCCAGCTGTTCTGCGACGCGATCGTCAGCTCCCGTCCGCCCTCACTCTTCCAGTACCGCCGCGCCGTGATCCCGCCGCGCAGGAACTGCCGCAGGAAGTTGTAGTCGTAGCTGGCCCTGAGCGCAGTATAGTTGTCGCTCATCCAGTCCATGGCGATTTCCGACCCCATGTAGTCGTTCATCGCCCAGTAGAATCCGATGTCCTCGATGCGGCGGTTGTAGCGTGAGCTGGTCCGGGCAATGTCGTTGATGCCGAAGCGCGGCATCAGCACGCCGCTGCGCCGGCCCTGGCTCAGGCTCTGCACCATGAACGGCAGCCACATCACCGGTACGTCGCGGAACCGCAGCGTGACATTGCGCGCGACCAGTACGTTGTTCCGCACCGCCAGCGCCTCCTTTGCCACGAACGCGTAGTGCACATGGTCCCAGGGCTGGTCGCAGTCCGTGAACATCACCTCGTGGCTGTAGTACCGGTCGCCCCGCGCCCGCAGCGTCGTGCTGTACATCCGCCACACAGCGCCCTCCGAGATTGTCGTCGTCGCACCGCGCGCGACCGCCGACCGTTCGTCCACGTTGTAGCACAGCGAATCACTCTCGAGCGCAGACTCGCCCACGCCCGAGATCCGCGGCTTGCCGTAGCCGCACCAGAGCGATGACGTCCCCGAGTAGTTGATTAGATCGGCTGTGATCTGCTGGCCCTCGCGGTTCACCATCGCCTGGCTGCCGCGCAGGCTGAACCCGCTGCTGTCCGCACTGTACCGCGCGGAATCACCACTGTACTCGGTGCCCACCAGACCGCCCAGCCGCAGCAGCGCGTCCCACACCGAGTCGCGCGTCGTGCCGGGCGCGCTGCCCGGCCGCACGCCACCGAGCGGTGATACATCCTGACGACCGCGGTCCGGATTATCCCCCAGGCCTGCCGCGCGAACCTCCTGCGGCTTCGCGCGCACCGAGTCCTCGCTCACGACGCTGTCCGGTGCGCCCAGAGGACGCAGGCCGCGCAGCCGGTCGAGAATCTGTGCGGATACCGGACGCGCAGCCGTGTCCGGACGCTCCTGCGCGGACGCAGCCGAAGGCAGCAGCAGCAATGCGTGCAGCACCGCGCACATCAGTGCGTTCCGGAATCTACCGGCGTCCACGAACAGCTTCACGTAGCTTCTTCATCCAGTTCGAGCGCCGCTCGACTGCGGCGGCGCTCCATCAGTCGGGCCAGGACGATGCTCACTTCGTACAGGAACATGAGCGGCACCATCATGTAGAGTGTCGCCGAAATCGCGTCGCCCGGCGTCAGCAGCGATGCGGCCACGGCCATGATCGCGACCGCATACCGCCGCTTGTCCCGCAGGAACTTCGAGGTCACCAGCCCGAGCGCGCTGAGGATCAGCAGCACCACCGGCAGCTCGAAGACCAGGCCGAAGGCGATCATCAGCTTCGACACCATCCCAATATAGTTGCCTACCCCGATCGTCTGCCGCATGTCGGGCGTCTGGAACGCCATCATGATGCGCATCGTGGCCGGCAGGACGTACACGTACGCCAGCGCCGCGCCGGCCAGGAACAGCACCAGGCCGCCGTACAGCGCCGGGATGATCACCCGCTTTTCCTTCTGATGAAGAGCCGGGGACAGAAAGGCCCACGTCTGGTACGCAATGATAGGGAACGACAGCAGGATGCCGAGCGTCAGGCCGAGCTTGATCCGGATGTAGAACGCCTCCGTGACCGTGAAGACACTCAGGCGGTCATCGCACGGGCCGTTCGCCAGCATCTCGGCCGTGCACGAGAGGTAGGGACGGGCCGGATCGATCAGCATCGCCACCAGATCCAGCTTGATCGAGATCACGATCCCGACCACCCCCATCACCAGAAAGGCCACAAGGCTCCAGATGATCCGCCAGCGCAGCTCCTCCAGGTGGTCCAGGAACGGCATCTCGGCCGCGGCCGACGACGGGTCCTTTGACAGACCGAAATTGATCAGACGGCGGCGCATTTCAGGTCCTACAGCGGCAGTTCAACCTGGTTCTGGCTCAGTGCCGCACGCGCCCGCCGCGCTCTCAGGTCCTTGAGCTCCGCGTCGAATTCGTCCAGATCCTGGAAATTCCTGTACACGGAAGCGTAGCGGACATAGGCGACGTGGTCACGCGCTTTCAGCTGCTCCATGACCAGCTCGCCGATGCGCGCGCTCTCGACCTCGTCCTCGCCGGCCTGCAGCAGCTGGTCCTCCACGGTGTTGACCATGGCCTCGATGTCAGCAGTGGTGAGTGGGCGCTTTGCACAGGGCAGGCGGAGTGCCTGGTCGAGCTTGCGACGGTCGAAGGGCTGCGTGGTGCCGTCCGCCTTCTTTACGAGGAGCTGGCGCTCCTCGACATACTCGTAGGTGGTGAAGCGCTTACCGCACGCGGCGCACTCCCTCCGTCGCCGGACCGAGCGCCCCTCCTGGCTGGTCCGCGAGTCGACGACCTTGTCCTCGTTGCCATGACAGTAGGGGCAGCGCATTTACCGGGGCAGGCTCTTCCGCCTGGATTCTGCGGCCTTCGCGGCATCCGAGCCCGCGTACTGCTCGATGACCGCGTCATAGTATCTTCGCGCGCGTGCCGTTTCCTTCCGCTCCTGCGCGATCACTCCCGCGCGGTAGAGCGCCTCCCCCGCGCGCACGGACTCCGGCCACCCGGCCGGCACCGCCTCGAACGCCGTATACGCGGATGAATAGTTCTGTTCCGCGTAATAGACCTCGCCGAGCTGATACTGCGCATCCGCCGCGACCGGGTCCTTCGGGTACTGCCGCGTGATCCCCTGGAAGACGGTGCGCGCGGCCGCGTATGCGCCCTCATTGAGGCGCTCCATGCCACGGGCGTAGAGCTGCGCCGCGTTCTGGTCCGTTGCAGGACTGGTCGGCGCCGCCGCTGGCGCCTGTGCGGCCGTGTTGAGCTTCGTCTCGAGCGCGTCGATGCGGCCCATGAGCGCATTCATCGCGGCGAGGTTCTCACCGACGAGCTGGCGGGTCTGATCGACGAGACGGCCCAGCTCCTCGAAGCGGTGGCTGGTCTGCCCGCGCGTATCGAGCGTGAGCGCCATACTCGACCGGAGTGTATCGAGCATCAGGCGGTTCTGGATCTGGATGTTGCGCAACACAGAGTCCTGGTGCATCTGCATCGCCGTCAGGGTTTCCTGCAGCGTACGGATGTCGCTCTTCGTCGCGCATGCCGACAGCGCGGCGGCCATTGCCAGCACCGCCACGCCGACACCGCGGCGCATCGCCGTTCCCCTGCGCTTCGCCGCGGCTCTCATTATCGACCCGGGGCGTTGAGGGTCGAACCGCTCGTGATCATGAATGCCGCCCTGCGATTCTTCGACCATGCTGCCTCGTCATGTCCGGGGTCTTCCGGCTGGTCCTCACCCATGCTGACAATCTCGAGCCTCGCCGGATCCACACTGAAGCCGGAGATGTAGTCCCGCACCGACTGCGCGCGGCGCATCCCCAGCGCCAGGTTGTACTCCACGGACCCGCGCTCATCCGTGTGGCCGGTGATCCGCACGCTCACCCCCGGATTCGCGCGCAGGATCTGAACCTTCTGCGCCAGCGCCGTCGCCGCCTCTTCCGTCAGGCGATCATCGTCATACTCGAAGTAGACCGGCGCCTCCAGCACGCCGCGGATCGCCTGCAGCTGACGCTCCCGCTCCGCCGCGTCTTCCGCCGCACGCGCCCGCGCGATCGAGTCCTGCCTCGCGCGCTCCGCCGCCTCGCGCGCCATCCGCTCAGTCGCAGTGTCCCGCTCCGCGACCGTGGGGGTGGACGGCGACGGGGTCACGGTCTCCGGCGTCTTCTTCGAGCACGCTGTGAGCGTCAGGGCGCAGCCGATGGTCAGAAGACCGACACGTCGAAGCATCATCACTTCTCCTCGCAGAAAGTTGAGAGACCGCAAAACATTTGTAAGCTCCGTCAGTTCACCACGTAGTCCGACGCCTTCGCCAGGATCGGCGACCAGTCCGACATCCGCAGCTTGCCGGTTCCACCCGTCAGCAGACGGCGCTTCTTGGTCACGGCGTCGATAACATACAAGCTGAGCTGTTGATCGCCCACCCCGGAGGAGAACACGATGTGACGTCCGTCGGGGGCCCAGCTCGGGTCCTCATTGTCCCCGCTACTCGTGAGCTGATCGATGGCACCGCCCGGGCGCGTCGCATCGGCGACCATGATCTGATAGACGCCGCGCGAGTTCCAGTGACCGCTGAATACGATTTTCGACGAATTGGGCGCCCAGTCGGGCGAGAAGTAATAGCCGCGCATGCCGCTGACGAAGGGAGACAGCAGTGTGGCACGGCCGCCATTCGTGTCTGCGATGTAGATGTGCGGCTGTCCGAGCCGGTCGGACATGAATGCGATACGGCTGCCATCCGCCGAGTAGGACGGCGCCTGATCCTCGCGCTGCGACGATGCGATCAGGCGCCGGCAGCAGTTCCGGTTGATGTCGTAGTCGTAGATCTCGAACCCGTTGCCTTCCACCCAGCCCGCGAACGCAATGCGTGACCCGTCCGGCGAATAGGTCGGCGTCGTGAGGTTCTTCATGGACGTCACCGTGCGTGTCCGGCTCGTCTCCATGTCGCGCTCGATGAGCTGCCAGGTCGCGCCGGCATTGAACGCGTAGGCCAGCTTGCTGCCGTCGGGTGACCACGTCGGTGAGTAGATCTGGCCAGTATTGCCGGAAAGCCGCCGCAGCCCGAAGCCGTCGGCATCGACGACCAGCAGATCGTACGATCCCGTTGCGCGTGACGCGGTCGCCTTGTTCTGCCGCGTCAGTGCGACGCGCGACGCGGCGAAGCCGGGACGGTTGGTGATGCCGCGCACGATCTCGTCGGACAGGGAGTGCACCGCCATGCGGAAGTCGCCGGCCGTGAGCGCGGGCAGACGATAGCGCGCGGCATCCTTCACGCGGCCGTAGACCACGTCGTGCACCGTAAGCGCGAGCTGGTAACCACCGCCCGTGAGCTGGACCTCGCCCGTTACGAGATAATCGATGTTGAGGCTGTTCAGTGCGCGATAGTCAGGTGTCGCAGATACGAGATTCGGTGGGACGGACGCCGGCACCAGCAGATCGCTGTACTCGAGGTCACGCCGGATGATCGTCGCCATCGAGTCCGGTGCAACACCGGTCCCTGCGGATCCAGCGAACGGCTGCACGGCGATCGACGGTCGGTCGGTCGCGGTATACTCGCCGGAGAGCTGGATCGCGGTCGGCGCGCGTGACGTGTCGCGCACCTGCGCAGACGCCTGTGTCGCCGCGACCGGCAGGGCGAGGATGGTGATCGACAGAGCGGTCAGACGTCGCATGAATTGCATGTCAGTTCTTTGGAACGAAGGTGTAACGGATCCAGAGCTTGTCGTTCTGATAGCCTTCCGGCAGCGGCCCCGCGAACTTCGCGCGACCCGCATTCTCAACCGCGTCCGCGGCCTTCACGTCGAAATCCAGGTTGCCGGATCCCCGCGAGACCTCGATGTCGCTGACGCTGCCGTCCCGTCTGATGCTGAACACCACCTCCACGGTGAGGTTCCTCGCGCCGGCTGGCGGGCGGAAGTAACGGGGCAGCTGCGTGACGATGCGCGCGAGATAGTCGGGATACGGGAACGGCGCGCCTTCCTGCCTGATGTTGAGATCTTCGCCCCCGATCGCGACTGGCTGCGGACGGTCACCCTGCGCGGGCTTCGGATCCTTCGGCTTCGACACGACCGGCTTGGGCGTGGCGGACTGCGTCGCCGGCTTCGGCTTTTCTACCGGCTTCGGCTTCGCCTCCGGCGGCGGCGGTTCCGGCTTTGTGACGACCGGCGCGGTCGTCTCGACCGGCTCCGGCTCGCCCTTCACCTGCGGCGGCGGCGAGACCAGGTTGATCTCGACGCTCTGAAATTCCATCCGCGGCTTGCGCGCGGTGGTGACCCCCGTCGCAATGAACGATGCGAGCACGATGAGGTGGATGGCGACGGATCCCGCGATCGGCCCCTTCCCCGGACTGCGGCCGCCGCGGTGGCGCAGCGCGTCACCGAGCCGCACGCCGGTCGCGTTCTGATCCAGTCCTTCGTCCAGGGGCTCTTCGCGCATGCTACTGATCGATCGGCTCGAGCGGGAAGTTGATCTTCGTGATCCCGACCTTCTGCAGCTCCGCGAGCACCGGCATGAACGCGCCGAGCTGCACGGATTTGTCGCCGCGCACCGTTACGCCGCGGTCGCCCGCGATGCGCTTGATCTGCTCGCCGAACTGCGACAGCGGGACTGCGGCCTTGTCGATGTAGATCGTGCCGTCCCGCGTCACGGTCACGATCGTCGCCTCACTGCTCTCCATCGGAACCGCGTCCGCCTCCGGCAGGTCCACGTCCACACCACCCTGCAGGATCGGCGCCGTGATCATGAAGATGATCAGCAGCACGAATGCGACGTCGATCAGGTTCGTGAGGTTGATCTCCGCATTGACCGGCAGTGCGTCCCGCCGCGAGCGCTTGTGGATCACGCTAGAGCTTCCCCTCCCGTGCCAGGCTGCCGATGAACTCGCTTGCAAAGCCCTCGAGCTCGCCGCTGAAGCGGTGCAGCCGCGTGGTGAAGTAGTTGTATGCAATCGACGCCGGTATCGCCGCAACGAGACCGACCGCGGTCGTGATCAGCGCTTCTGCGATACCCGGCGCAACCTGCTGGATGCCGGCGTTGCCCGCATTCGCGACGCCGAGGAAGGAGTGCATGACGCCGAGCACGGTGCCGAGCAGGCCAAGCAGCGGACCAACGACCGCAATGATTGCCAGCCACACCATTCCGCCCGAGAGCTGGTCCCGCTCTTCGTCCTGCACTTTTTCCAGGATCAGCCACAGCGCGTTGAGCTGCGCTTCAGTCAGCCCCTCCTGCTGCGGCGCGCTCGGACTCAGTGCACCGGGCCGCAGCTCGCTGAAGAAGTTTGCGCCCGCCTTGAACATGCGGCTGTACGGCGTCTCGGGCAGGCGCATGACGGTCTTGTATGCGTCATCGAGCTGCAGCGTGCGCTCGAGTGCCTGCACGAAGCGGAAGCCATCCCGCCGCACCCGCCGGAACTGCACCCACTTCCACATGATCAGAACCCAGGCAGCCAGTGAGCAGACCGCGAGAATAGCGAGGACGACGAACGTATACCAGGGTGAGTTGCGGAGAATGCCGAACGTCGTGATCGGCGCCGCCTGCAGCATTGCGATCAAGCCGGCACCCCCTGCCCTGCGATGTGCCGATACGTTGCCGCCAGGCCATTGCGCAGGCTCTGCCGCGGCGCCCAGCCAAGGGCGCGGATCTTCGATGCGTCCAGCGACGAGTTCTGCACCTCGCCCGGTCTCGCCGGCGCATACTCTTTGGCAATCTGCGCGTCGGCCGCAGCCATCATCTCGTCCGCGAGCTGGTTCACGGACGTCTCTACGCCGGTACCGACGTTGAACGCGCGGCTGTCGATGCTCTCCGCAGCAGGCAGTGCCACGTCGCTCGCGAGCATGTTGGCAGCGACGACATCGCCCACATACACGTAGTCACGCGTCTGCGCGCCGTCGCCGAAGATCTTGATGGAAGTGCCGGCGATGATGCGGTTGCAGAAGATTGCCACTACGCCCGCTTCGCCGTGCGGATCCTGGCGCGGGCCGTAGACATTGCTGTAGCGCATCGCGGCATACTCGAGGCCGTGCACATTCGCGTAATAGAACAGGTAGTGCTCGGCCGTGAGCTTGGTGACGCCGTACGGCGACATCGGGCGCTTCGGCGCGGTCTCCGGCGTCGGCCGCTGTTCCGGCTCGCCGTATACCACGCCACCGGACGATACGAACACCATGCGCTTCGTGCCGTGCTTCAGCGCATTTTCCGCGACGTTCAGAAAGCCGTCGACGTTGATGCGCGCGTCATTGCGGGGATCGATCACGGAGGAGCGGACGTCGAGCTGGGCCGCGTGGTGGTTGACGATGTCGAACCCGCCGACGTCACCGAAGAGCTGCGCGAGGCGTGCATCGCCGATGTCCATCTCGACGAGCTCGATCCCCTTTGCGACGTTCGAGCGCTTGCCCGATGAGAGATTGTCCACCACCCACACCTGGTCGCCCCGACTCTGATAAGCTTCGGCGACGTGACTTCCGATAAATCCGGCGCCGCCGGTGACCAGGACCTTGCGTCCGCTCATTCGTGCTCTCCCTCAATGGTTGCGTTGTTCCCGACTTCCCCGGCAGCGTCATCCAGTCCGAAAAGATAACGTGTCAGTGCCGTGAGGTCCGCAGAAATCTTTTCGTCGTCCGCGTCGCGCAGGCGGG
>DASUXU010000048.1:0-12718 GCA_036377735.1 Longimicrobiales bacterium | reverse complement strand
CGCAGGGTCTGTCGACGACCGGCATCAACCTGTCGGAGGAGGCACGTCTGCGTGAGGAGCGCGAGCGTCAGTGCCGCTACGATCGCCGCGGCTACTATGACGCATACGGCCGCTGGTACGGTTATGACAGATATGATCGGTACTACGGCTACGACGACGGCTACGGCGCGGTGAGTCGCGACAACCGCACGTATGTCGGCGGCAACCGCTTCGATCGCGACGGCCGTTATGATCCGAACGGCAGATATGATCGCGATGGCCGGCTGCTGCAGGTAGTTCCGCCCGGCACTGCGACCACGGCAACGACAGGCACGATCATGTCCACGAGGACGTCAACGTCTGCGACGTACACCGCTCGTCCAGCGGGTGCGCGTGTGGAGACCGCGCGCACGGCGGGCGGCCGCGTGATGGTCACCAGCACGCCGCTGCATTACGGCAGTGGGGACACGGGCTGTGGCTACGTCGACCGTGGTCCTCGCCATCGGTGAGCGGGCTGCCCGCGCACAGGTGACTGGCCGGGCATTTGCACGCTTCTGCGCCGCATGAACAGAGAACGTTTCCTCGCGCTGTTGTATCGCGTAGCGGACCGGGTGCGCTGGCCCCTGGGTCCGTATGCCACGCTCGGCATCGGCGCAGCCGCGCTGCTGGTGGCCGCACTGCTCTGGGGCAACTGCGGCCTCACCGGCTGTCCCGATGTCGGTCGTCTTGCCGCATATCAGCCTGACGGCGCACCGGTCCTGCTCGACCGCAATGGCAAGCAGTTCGGCAACCTCGCGCCGTTCGAGCGGCGGGTCGTGCCGCTCGACTCGCTGCCTGACTATGTAGGAAAAGCGTTCGTAGCGGTGGAGGACAAGCGCTTCTACGACCACAACGGCGTGGACTGGCGGCGTGCGATCGGCGCTGCGCTCGTGAACGTGCGGGCGCGCGGCGTATCGCAGGGGTTCAGCACGATCTCGATGCAGCTCGCGCGCAACGTCTTCCCGAAGCAGCTGCCGGGGCAGGAGCGCACATTCCGTCGCAAGCTGCTGGAGATCCGGGTCGCCAAGGCGATCGAGCATCGCTTCTCGAAGGACGAGATCCTCGAGATGTACCTGAACCACATCTACTTCGGCGGCGGTGCGTACGGCATCGAGACGGCTTCGCGTCACTACTTCGGGAAGAGTGCGAAGAAGCTGCTGCTGTCCGAGGCGGCGACGCTCGCGGCCCTGCCGAAGGCACCTGCGCACTACGACCCGCGCCGGCATCCCGACCGCAGTACGACGCGGCGCGCGATCGTACTCGCACAGATGCTGGACCAGGGGATGATCACGGAGTCGGACGCGGAAGGTGCGCGCAAGGCAAAGCTGCGCGTGCCGGCGGAAGCGCCGAGCGGCAGCTCCGAGAGCGCACTCGGCGCATATTTCATCGACGTCATCCGCAGCATGCTGGACGAGAAGTTCGGTGACGAGCTGTACAGCTCGCGGCTGCGCATCTACACGACACTCGATGCAACGGCGGAGCGCGCGGCGGAGGAAGAGCTGGACCGCCAGCTGCGCAGTCTGAGCGGCCGCGTGCGGAAGGGTGACGGCCCGCTGCAGGGCTCGGTCGTGGTGATGGAGGCTGCGACGGGCGATGTTCTCGCGCTGGTCGGTGGGCGCGACCACCGCAAGTCGCGCTACAACCGCGCTGTACTCGCAAGCCGGCAGGTGGGCAGTGCGTTCAAGCCGTTCGTGTATGCGACGGCGATCCAGGAAGGCTTCTATGCAAGCCAGATCCTGGAGGACACGCCGTACCAGCTCGTATTGTCGCGCGGCAACGTCTGGGAGCCGAAGAACTACGACGGGTCCTACGAGGGCGGCATCTCGCTGCGCAATGCGCTGGTCCGGTCGCGCAACATCCCGACCGTCCGGCTGGCATCGATGGTCGGTTACGACAAGATCGAGACGCTCGCGCACAATGCGGGCGTGCGCAGCGACATTCCCGACCAGCCGTCGATGGCGCTCGGCGTGGCATCCATGTCACCACTCGAGCTGGCGACGGCGTATACGCCGTTTGCAACGCTCGGCCAGCGCGCGAAGCCGCGGTTCCTCGTACGCGTCGAATCGGAGGACGGCCGCGTGCTGTGGGAGCCGCCTGCCGCACCCGCGGAGCCCGCGCTCGATCCCAAGGTGGCATACATCGCGACGGACATGCTGCGCGACGTGGTGGATCGCGGCACGGGCGCCGGTGTGCGCAGTGCGGGGTTCCGCGGCCCCGCCGCCGGCAAGACCGGCACCACGAATGACGCAACGGATGCATGGTTCATCGGCTACACACCGGACCTCGTGGCGGATGTCTGGATCGGGTATGACACGCCGTCCCCGATCAGCTCCGCGGCGACCGGCGGCGAGCTGGCCGCGCCGGTGTGGGGACGCATCATGCGCCGGATCTACGCCGACCGTCCCGCGCCCGCGCCGTGGAGCGCACCGGCGGGTGTTGTGGAGCGCAGCATCGACCCGATGACGGGTCTCGTCCTGGAGGAAGGCTGTCTGCCGGAGTATGGCGAGGCGCGCGGCGAGGTGTTCCTGGTGGACCACATTCCGGAGAGCAGCTGCCCGAGCCGTGGCGACTGGTTCTCGGACTTCTTCAATGACATCGGCCAGCGCATCGAAGGCATATTCTCCCGACCGGATCCGGAGGACAGGGTACGCGAGCAGCAGGAGCAGCTGCGCCAGCGCCAGACCGAGATGGAGAGGTTCCTCGAGAAGCGGCGTGAACAGCTCGAAAAGCGGCGCGAGCAGCTCGAGCGCGAGAAAGCGCGCGGCAACCAGAACCGCGGGCGGGGCCGCGGCAACGATCGATAACACATAAGGTGATGATGATGACACCTGTCCGCACCCGGGCGTGCCTGCGGTACGCCATCCTTCTCGTGCTGATTGCGGGCGCCGCCTGTGACTCGCCGAGCGAGCCGAAGACCCGCAACTCCGGATTCGACATCGAGGTCCGGTACTTCGAGCCGCTGACCCCGCTGCAGACCGCCGCCTTTCAGGCCGCCGCCGCCAGGTGGCAGAGCGTAATCACGGGCGACCTGCCGGATGTGAACATCACGACGGGAACCGGTGTCACGGCCAACCGGTGCAACATCCGCCACCCCGCGTTCACCGGCCTCATCGATGACCTGCTGATCTTTGTCGACGTTGACTCGATCGACGGTCCCAACGCGCAGGTCGGTGCGGGCGGTCCCTGCTTCTTCAGGAACGGCAGCCGCCTGACGGTGATCGGCGTGATGAAGTTCGATCGTGCGGACATGCAGATCATGCAGGCGAACGGCACACTGCAGAACGTTATCCTGCACGAGATGGGACATGTGCTCGGCTTCAGCCCGGACGCGTGGAGCGAGCTCGGTCTGGTCGCCGACCCCGACTCCGATGATCCCATCTTTACCGGCGCCAACGCACGAAACCGGTTCGTGCTTGCTGGCGGGACGAGTCCTTCGGGCGTGCCGTTGGAGAATACCGGCGGCGCGGGCACGCGGGGCGCGCACTGGCGTGAGACCGTGTTCGGCGCGGAGCTCATGACCGGCTTCATCAGCACAGGCCTCACCCCGCTTAGCGCAATCACGCTCGGCTCGCTCGCGGACATCGGCTATGAAGTGGACTACGGCGCAGCCGACACCTACTCCATTCCGGGTATGGCCGCACTTCGCGTGGATGAACCGGCTATGCGGATCAACGAACAGATCATCCGACCCATCGGCGGCATTGCGCCCTGAACGCCGGACGCTCCGCCTCGCCGTCGCGATGCTCGCCTTCGCTGCCGGCGCAGGGCGCGCTGCGGCGCAGCAGACGACGGGCGCGGGCCAGCCTGAAATCCATGTTCTCTTCGTCACGTCAGCTGCTTCTGATTCAAGCGACTTCAGCGCCGGTGTAACGCGTGGCATACGCTTCGGCGCTGATGAGGCCGCGCACACTGCTGCGCTGACCGGCGCCCGCTTCACTCTCGCGACACTTCTTCTTCCCCTGCCTGCCGACAGCTCGCGCAGGATGGTCGCTCGCGCGGGCATCGTGATCACGGCCGTTGCGCCGTCCACTCTCGACAGCGTCATCGGGCCGGTGGCTGCGCTGGTCCTCGACGTGACGCCGTGGAGCTCTCCGGTCGTTTGTGGTCCGCGCGTGCTCCGGGTCTCGCCTGGCGCGGCCGCACTGAGACAGGCACGCGTCTGGCATCCCGCGCTCGAGCGCTTCGGCGCACAGCAGCTGAACGAGCGATACAGGCGCTTTTCGAACCGTGACCTGGACGGCGACGCGTGGCTGGGCTGGCTCGCGGCCAAGCTCGCATTCGAGCTGCCTGTACGCGCGCGCACGACCGATGCCGATTCGCTCGCAGCTTTCGCCAGATCCAGCCGGGCGCGCTTCGACGGCCACAAGGGACGTGCGCTGTTGTTCGACGGTGGCACAGGCGTCCTCGACCAGCCCCTGTATCAGCGGGACGGCGTGCCGCCCGCGGAAGTGGATGGACCGATCGTGAAACCTACATGTCACTGACAACATTCATTCGCGCAGGCTGCGCCGGTGCGGCAGCAGCAAGCCTCGCGATCGCCACGACAGCCGCTGTACGCCCGCCGGCCTCCGGGTGGATGGCTTACGTAAGCAACGAGCACGACGGCACGATCACGGCGATAGATCTTACGACAAACCGCGCGGTGCGGACGATCCGTGTCGGAACCGGTCCGCGCGGCATCCACGCATCGCCCGACGGCCGCACCGTCTATGTCGCAATGAGTGACACGGCGAGGCGGCGGCAGTCGGATCGCGACGGCATTGCAGCCGTGGACGCGCGTACCGCGCGCGTGGTCCGGCGCTTCATCGCGGGCTCGGACCCCGAGGCCTTTGCGCTGAGTCCGGACGGAAAGACGCTGTACTCGTCGAATGAGGACGCGGGCACGGCCTCCATCACGGACATCGCCACCGGCAGGGTCGTGGCAACACTCGGCGTCGGTATCGAGCCGGAGGGTGTCGCGGTGAGCCCCGACGGGCGATGGGTCTACGTGACCGCCGAAACCAGTAACACGATCTCCGTAATCGATACGAAATCCCGGCGGGTCGTCCACAACATGCTCGTGGACGCGCGGCCCCGCGGTACAGCGTTCGCGCCGGACGGGCGGTCCGCCTTCGTCACCGCGGAAATCGCGGGCACACTCGGCCGCATCGACGTTGCGACGCACGAAGTGGCGGATGTTGTGGATCTTCAGCCTGCGTTGTGCAAACCCGTCGGTGTCGTCGTGTCGCCGGACGGCCGGCGGGTGTTCGTAGCGAATGGCGGCGCGAATACCGTCACTGTATTCGATGCGCGCACTCTGAAACAGACTGCCCGCATCGCCGTCGGACGGCGGCCGTGGGGGATTGCGATCACACCGGACGGCTCGCGCGTTATCACCGCCAACGGCGTCGGAGGCACCGCGAGCATCATCGACACACGCACGCTCAGGGTTGTCGCCACTGTTCCTGCCGGGCGCGGCGCATGGGGCGTGGCTGTCGCTCCACGCCCGTGAGCTCTCCCATCTGGCACATGTAATGCGCAGTCACCTGCCCGATCGGTTCTGTTCTCTCGATGATACAGGCAGGTTCGCGTGGTTGGAGGAAGGCCGGGCGTTTTTCTCGTTTGCGTCTTAGCCCTCTTTACATCGTGCACGAAAGCTGATTCCGAGCCGGACGAGCCGCCCGAGAGCGGGACCGCCGTCGCATCGAGCAGCGTCTCCGTTGCAGACGACGGCGAGTGGCACATGGCGGCGAAGAACTACGCCAGCACCCGCTTCAGCAACCTCTCCGAGATCACGACCGACAACGTCGCGTCACTGAAAGTAGCCTGGTCGTTTTCGACCGGGATTCCGAACGGCCACGAAGCGGCGCCGGTCATTGTCGGCGGTACGATGTACCTCGTCTCTCCCTACCCCAACAAGGTCTTCGCACTCGATCTCACGAAACCCGGTGCACCGCTCAAGTGGACATACGAGCCGCCGACGCAGCGCGCGGCCAAGGGCGTGGCATGCTGCGATGTGGTAAATCGGGGGATGGCCTACTCCGGCGGCAGGCTCTTCTTCAACACACTCGACAATCAGACAGTCGCACTGGATGCGGAGAGCGGGCGCGAGATCTGGCGTACCACGCTGGGCGACATCAATCGGGGCGAGTCCATGACGATGGCGCCTCTCGTCGTGAAGGACAAAGTCATTGTCGGCAACAGCGGGGGTGAGTTCGGCGTGCGCGGCTGGCTGTCCGCACTCGACGCCGCGAGCGGCAGGCTGCTCTGGCGCGCATACAGCACCGGTCCGGACAAGGATGTGCTGATTGGTGCGCGCTTCAAGCCGTTCTATGAAGCCGATCGCGTGCCGGACCTCGGACAGAAGACCTGGCCGCCGGACGCGTGGCGCACGGGTGGCGGTACCGTGTGGGGCTGGGTCTCCTACGACCCGGAGCTCGACCTCATCTATTACGGCACCGGAAACCCCGGACCGTGGAATCCGGAGATGCGCCCCGGCGACAACAAGTGGACCGCCACACTGTTCGCGCGCGACCCCGACGACGGCGCCGCCGTGTGGGCGCATCAGCTTTCGCCGCACGATCTCTACGACCACGACGCCGTGAACGAGAATGTTCTCGTCGACATGGACTGGAAGGGTACCCCGCGCAAGCTGCTGCTCCGCCCCGAGCGCAACGGCTACATGTACGTGTATGACCGCGCGACCGGCGAGGTCCTGGCTGCGGACACGTTCGTGCACGTCACGGCATACCGTGGCGTGGATCTGAAGTCCGGCCGTCTGCTGCCGAACCCGCAGAAGGAGCCGCAGACGGGGCTCGTCATCCGCGACATCTGCCCCGCATCGCCCGGCGCCAAGGACTGGCAGCCCTCCGCATTCTCACCGCGCACGAAGCTGCTCTACCTGCCGCACAACAACCTGTGCATGGACTTCGAGGCGGTGGAGGCGAACTACATCGCAGGCACGCCGTATATCGGTGCCAACGTACGCTACTACGAGGGGCCCGGCGGCAATGGCGGCGAGTTCTCGGCATGGGATCCGATCGCGCGTCGCAAGGTGTTCTCCATCAAGGAGCGGTTTCCAGTCTGGAGCGGCACCATGGCCACGGCGGGCGATGTCGTCTTCTACGGCACCATGGAAGGCTGGTTCAAGGCGATCGACGCGCGCACCGGCCAGCTCCTGTGGCAGCACAAGCTCGCCTCCGGCATCGTCGGTCAGCCGATCTCCTATCGCGGACCGGACGGGAAACAGTATATCGCAGTGTTCTCGGGCGTCGGCGGCTGGCCGGGCGCAGTGATCGTCAACGACCTGCTCACGGACGATCCCACTGCCGCCGCCGGCTGGGGCGACGCGATGCGCGAGCTCAAGAGCCAGACCATGCCGGGCAGCACCCTCTACGTGTTCGCACTGCCATGAGCCGCGTATCCCTCTCCCTGCTGGCCCTCCCTGCACTGCTGCTCCTGGCTGCGTGCACACGCGACGGACGCAATGCGCGCAGCTCGGCTGAAGAGCTCGCCACGAGACCCGCGCTCCGCGTCTGCTCGGATCCGAACAACCTGCCGTTCTCGGACAGCACGGGCGCAGGGTTCGAGAACCGCATTGCCGAGCTGATCGCGGATGAGCTGGACATGCGCGTCGAGTATACATGGTGGGCGCAGCGCCGCGGCTTCGTGCGGAATACTCTTCGTGCCGGTTTATGCGACGTGGTGATGGGCATCCCCTCCAGCTACGATCTGCTGCTGCCGACACGGCCGTACTACCGCTCGACGTACGTATTCGTCACGCGCGCCGATCGGGACCTGCACGTAGGCTCGATCGACGATCCGCAGCTCAGGACGCTCCGCATCGGTGTGCAAACGATCGGCGACGACTACGCGAACACGCCACCCGCGCACGCGCTCGCCCGTCGGGGAGTGATTCAGAATGTGCGCGGTTACACTGTCATCGGTGACTACAGCAGACCGCACCCCGCCTCCGACATCGTGGACGCAGTCGCTAATGGTGATGTGGATGTGGGAGTCGTGTGGGGACCGCTCGCCGGATACTTCGCCGCGCGCGAGCCGGAGCGATTAAAGCTCGAGCCCGTGACGCCACAGATCGACACGCCCTTCCTGCCCTTCGTGTTCGACATCGCGCTGGGCGTGCGGCGTGAAAACACCGCGTTGCGCGACCGTCTCGAGCAGGTACTGGTCAACCGGAAGCCCGCCATCGATTCGATCCTCGCCGACTACGGTGTGCCGCGCGTGGACCGGGTCCGCATTGCGGGTGGGAGCGGCGCATGAAGCGGCTCGTCATCGTTGCACTACTGCTGTCGATCGCCGCGTGCGATCGCGAGGCCCGTGAGTACCGTCCCGGGCCGCCGACCGCGAGTCCTGCGCCCTTCGTGCGACAGACACCGCTGCAGCCGGGCGCGCCAACGGACCTGCTCGGTTCCGCCGCGTACCAGGAGAACCGCTGGGCCGTGTCCGAGGGGCAGCGTCTGTACAACGGATTCAACTGTGTCGGCTGCCATGCGAACGGCGGTGGCGGTATCGGCCCGGCGCTCGCGGACCGCAAGTGGAAGTACGGCAGCGAGCCGGACCAGATCTTCGCGACAATTGTGGAGGGCCGCGCGGAGGGAATGCCATCATTCGGCGGGAAGATCGGCAATGCCGAAGTGTGGCGGCTCGTGGCCTACGTGCGGGCGCTCGGCAAGCTCACGCCGGAGGACACCTGGCCGTCGCGCACCGACGACATCGGTGAGGCCAGTCCCGTGGGGAATGGCCAGTGACCGACGCGTTCGGCCGGCAGGCTGCGCTCATCGAGCGGCTGTGGTGGCCGACACTCTGGGTGTTGACCGCCATCTACATCGCAGTGATGATCGCGCTCGCCTACGCCATGCTCAGGCGACGCCATGTGGACGAGGTGAAGTCCGAGGTGCGCACAGCGCGCTGGGTCGGAGCTGCTATCGCAGGCACGGTCGTCATTCTCTTCGCATATTTCATTTCGGACCTGTTCACCGCGCGCGCGATTGCGGGCATCGAGCGGAAAGACGGTGTGACGATCGAGGTCACGGGCCTGCAGTGGTGGTGGCGCGTGGAGTACAGCGACTCCGTGCCCGAGCGCAGGCTGACGACCGCAAATGAGATCCACATCCCGGTCGGCCGCCCAGTTCGCATCATCACCAGCTCCGCGGATGTCATCCATTCCTTCTGGATCCGCGAGCTGCACGGCAAGCGAGACCTGATTCCCGGTGACAAGAGCGAGTTCTGGCTGCGCGCGGACTCGGCGGGCGTATTCCGCGGCCAGTGCGCCGAGTTCTGCGGTCTCGAGCACGCGAAAATGGCGCTCGTGGTAGTGGCCGAGCCGGAGGCGCAGTTCCAGGCGTGGTATGACCGCCAGCTCTCTGCGGCCAGAGTTCCACCGGTCGCGGTGACCAGGGCCGATTCTCTCATCCGCAGCGGACACGACGTGTTCGTGACGAAAGCCTGCGTGATGTGCCACACGATCCGCGGTACGACAGCGGGTTCGTCGATCGGGCCGGACCTCACGCATCTCGCGTCCCGTCGAATGATCGCCGCGGGCACCCGCACCAACACCCGCGGAAACCTCGCCGGCTGGGTCGTTGACCCCCAGGGCATCAAGCCCGGCGCGCTCATGCCTCCAAACAATCTCACCCCCGCGGAGCTCGAGGCGCTCATCTCGTTCCTCGAAAGCCTGAAATGACGTCGCCCGAGCTCACGCATCCGGTACCTCCGACCCGTCTCGACGACGAAGAGGTGGCGAATCTCGAGGAAGTCTGGACCGACAGGCCCGGCCTTTACGGCTTCCTGGCGACGGTGGACCACAAGCGCATTGCCACGCGCTACATCGTGAGCGCCTTCTTCTTCTTCGCCCTCGCCGGTGTGGGTGCGCTGATGATGCGCACACAGCTCGCGCTGCCGGAGAACCGGTTGCTCGGACCCGACTTCTATCGCCAGGTCTTCACGGTCCACGGTACCACGATGATGTTCATCTTCGCCGTGCCGGTGATGCAGGCAGTGGGACTCTATCTGGTGCCGCTGATGATCGGCACGCGCAACGTCGCGTTCCCGCGGCTCAATGCACTCGGCTTCTGGGTGTATCTCATCGGCAGTCTGCTGCTCTGGGTCAGCTTCTTCATGAATACGGGCCCGGACGCGGGCTGGTTCAGCTACGTACCACTCGCAGGTCCGGAGTACGGTCCGGGCAAGCGATCCGACGTCTGGGCGCAGACCATCACGTTCACCGAGATCTCGGCGATCATCTCGGCGATCGAGATCATCGTAACGGTCTTCAAGCAGCGAGCGCCCGGCATGACGCTCAATCGCGTGCCGCTGTTCGTGTGGGCGATGGTCGTGACGTCGTTCATGGTGCTGTTCGCCATGCCGACCGTTGCAACGGCCAGCGCCATGCTCGCGCTCGACCGGCTGGTCGGAACGCATTTCTTCAATGTGGCCGAAGGCGGCGACCCCCTGCTCTGGCAGCACCTCTTCTGGTTCTTCGGTCACCCCGAGGTCTACATCATCTTCATCCCGGCGACCGGGCTCATCTCATCGATGCTGCCGGCACTGACGCGCCGGGAGGTGTTCGGCTATCCGCTGATCCTCATGGCGCTCGTGGGCACAGCGTTCATGTCCTTCGGCCTGTGGGTGCACCACATGTTCGCCGCGGGCATTCCGATGCTTGGCGGCAGTTTCTTCACGGCTGCAAGCGTGATGATCGCAATACCGACAGGCGTGCAGATCTTCTGCTGGATCGCGACGATCTGGACCGGGAGACCCCGCCTGACGGTCGCCATGCATTACCTGCTCGGCTTCTTCTTCATCTTCGTGATCGGCGGCATGACCGGCGTGATGATCGCGTCGGTGCCGCTCGACTGGCAGCTCCACGATTCCTTCTTCATCGTCGCGCACTTCCACTACGTGCTGATCGGCGGCGCAGTCTTCCCGCTGCTGGGCGCCGTGCACCACTGGTTTCCCAAGGTGACGGGGCGGATGATGTCGGAGAAGCTCGGACGCATCGCCTTCTGGTTTACGTTCGCCGGCATGAACATCACGTTCTTCCCGATGCACTTCCTCGGCATCTACGGCATGCCCCGCCGGGTCTACACGTACCTGGATGGCCTGGGGTGGAACGGACTCAACCTTACGGCGACGATCGGGTCCTACATTCTCGCTGTCGGCGTGCTGCTCTTTGTCTTCAATGCCGTGCGCAGCAGGCTGGCGGGAGCGCCTGCATCCGCGGACCCGTGGGGCGCAGACACGCTCGAGTGGGCGACATCATCGCCGCCGCCGTCCTACGCGTTTGCGAACATTCCGATCGTGCACGGCCGCTCGCCGATGTGGACCCGCGAACCCGGCGAGGGCGCGGTTACCGGACTGGATTCGAAGGAAAGCCTGGACGAGCAGCAGCGCATGACGCTGATCACATCCGTGATCGACGCGCGGCCGGACGGCCGGCACAAGGATCCGAATCCCACGATCCTGCCCATGCTTGCAGGGCTGGCCATCGGCGGCGCGCTCATCGCCTGCCTCTTCACGCCGTGGGGTCTGCCGATCGGCTCGGTGCTCGTGCTGATACCGCTGCTGTTGTGGGGGTATCCGCACAAGCCGGCCGCGGAGGCGGAGGTCGAATGATGGATCGCCCGGCAGTCGACGTCTCGCACCTTCCGACCGAGTCGTTCGGCCATCGCAGCATCGTGTGGTGGGGGACGGTCGGGTTCATGGTGTCGGAAGGGGCGACGCTCGCCATTGCCGCGTCGTCCTATCTGTACCTGCGCGGCAACGAGACGGACTGGCCGCCGCCGCCGACGCCGCTGCCGGATCTGCTGCTGCCGACGATCAACGTAGCGTTGCTGCTGCTGTCGTTGTGGGTCGTGCACCGCGCGAAACATCACGCAATGCGGTTCGAGAAGCGGCATACCGGCATCTGGATGATGATCTGTACCGCCGTCGCATTCATTACGACGGTACTGCGCGGATTCGAGTTTGCCTCGGTCAACACGAGCTGGGACGACCATGCCTATGGCTCCCTGGTGTGGCTCATCCTCGGGCTGCACGGGACGCTGATCCTGACGGACCTGATCGAGGGCGGCGTGATTGGCTCGATCTTCTTCACCGACCGCTGCCAGGACAAGCACTTCTCGGACGTGGAGGACGTGGCGCTCTACAAGTGGTTCCTGGTGCTCTCCTGGGTCATACTCTATTTCCTGATCTACCTCTCGCCGAGGCTGATGTGAAGGTCGAGCAGCACGGCTCCATGGGTTTTTCCGAGCCGCCGAAGGCGAAGGGCGTGTACTGGGCATTCATGCTGCTCGGCAGTCCCACTGTCTTCCTCGCGATGCTCACGGCGCGCTACGCACTGCGCGATCCCGCGTGCGAGAGCACGGGTGTACGCGTGCTCATGGAGATCGCGGGCGCACTGACCGTGCTGGTGCCGCTGCTCATCGTGATCGCTGCGTGGCGGCACTGGCGCGCAGACCGGGTGGAATGGCCGAACGATGCGCCTGACACTGCATCGCGCGACCGGTTCCTGGCCGTGACGTCCCTGACGATTGCGCTGTTCGGAATCGCGGCCGCACTCGCGCTGTGGATGCCCAGCCTCTTCCTCTCCGCCTGCGACACCCAATGATGCACGGCGGAGTTCCCGGCATTGCGGCGGATGTGCCGATCGTTCCCGCCACTGCACTGTGTGCGACGGCAATACTGTACGTGCGAGGGGCAG
>DASUXU010000047.1:0-26001 GCA_036377735.1 Longimicrobiales bacterium | reverse complement strand
GTACCCGATCGGTACCGTGTCGCGAACCGTATTGCGGCGGGCTGGGTCCGTGGCCGCCTGGGCAGAGACAGCCGGCGGTGCAGCGCCCGCGCACGCCGCCGTAGCAGCAAACGCTGTGAGAAGCAGGAGTCGGCGCATCGTGCGCGTGCCTGTCGTCATGATTCGTCCTCGTTCCGCAGCAGATCCATGATACTTCCCAGCAGGTCGTCCGCACCCTCGCCGGTCAGGGCAGAGAACGGTACGATCTGCTCCATATCGACGCCCAGAGCGCCCGCAACCGCTGGCATCTGACGCACGCGCTCGTTGCTCTTCAGCTTGTCCACCTTCGTCACCGCGAACAGTGTCGGCAGTCCTGTCTGAGTCAGGTACTCCATCATCACCAGGTCGTCGGGCGTGGGGCCGCGCCGCACGTCGATGAGCTGGACTACGCCGCGGAGGTCGTGCGCGCCGCCGAGGTATCCCTCGATCAGCGGACGCCACTTGCGACGCTGTTCAGCCGGTGCCTTCGCGAAGCCGTATCCCGGCAGATCGACGAGGAAGAAGCGGACATCCGCTCCGGCCGTGTCTTCGGCCAGGACCTGGTAGAAATTGATTTCCTGTGTCTTGCCCGGCGTAGAGGATACACGCGCGAGCTCCTTGCGGGTCCGCCCGATGACGCGGTTGATGAGGCTGGACTTACCTACGTTGGACCGGCCGGAGAAGGCGATCTGCGGCAGCGTGCCCGGCGGCGCCTGGTCCGGACGGCCCATCGCGCCGGCAAACTCGACACGCTTGATCTTCAACGATTCAGGCTTCCTTCTTCTTCGCTTCCGGGTGCAGTACCAGCAGCGGCGGAATGCGGTGTGACACGCATTCCGGCGTCACCACGACCTCGCGCACATCCTCGCGCGACGGGATCTCGAACATGACATCGCGCATGATGGCCTCGATCACCGCGCGGAGGCCGCGCGCGCCGGTGCCGCGCTCCAGCGCTTTCGCCGCGATCGCGCGCACGGCATCGCTGTCGAACACCAGCCGGATGCCCTCCAGCTCGAACATCTTGTCGTACTGCTTCAACAGCGCGTTCTTCGGCTCCTGCAGGATGCGCGTCAGCGCATACTCGTCGAGCGAGTCGAGTGTCACCAGCACGGGCAGGCGGCCGACCAGCTCGGGAATCAGGCCGAACCGGAGCATGTCCTCCGGCTCTACGCTGCGAAGGGGGTTCACGCGGTCGAAGACCTGCGCGTCGTCCACCGGCGTCTCCTCGGAGAAGCCGATCCGGCGCTGGCCGCGGCGCTGCTCCACGATCTTGTCCAGGCCGTCGAACGCGCCGCCGCAGATGAACAGGATGTTGCGCGTGTTGATCTGGATGTACTCCTGCTGCGGGTGCTTCCGGCCGCCCTGCGGCGGAACGCTCGCAACCGTACCCTCCAGGATCTTCAGCAGTGCCTGCTGCACGCCTTCCCCGGACACGTCACGCGTTATCGACGGGTTCTCCGACTTGCGCGCGATCTTGTCGATCTCGTCGATGTAGACGATGCCGCGCTCGCACTCCGCAATGTTGAAGTCCGCGGCCTGCAGCAGACGCACCAGAATGTTCTCGACGTCCTCGCCGACATAGCCGGCTTCCGTCAGTGTCGTCGCGTCCGCGATCGTGAAGGGGACCTGCAGCACGCGCGCCAGTGTCTGCGCCAGAAGCGTCTTGCCCACACCGGTCGGACCGATCAGCAGGATGTTGCTCTTCTCGATCTCGACGTCATCGAGCACACCATTGTGATTGATGCGCTTGTAATGGTTGTAGACCGCGACGGAGAGCGACTTCTTCGCCTCCTCCTGGCCGATCACGTACTCGTCCAGGATCGACTTGATCTCCTTCGGCGTCGGTACGCGCGGTACCGCATCGGTAGCCTCGCGCTCCTCTTCCTCCGCCAGGATCTCGTTACAGAGCGATACGCATTCGTTGCAGATGTAGACCGAAGGGCCGGAGATGAACTTCTTCACCGACTCCTTGGACTTACCGCAGAACGAACAGCGCAGATGCTTGTCGCTCGGCATGGGTCTACCTCCCGGAGCTCTTCAGCTCCTTGACGCCCTCGCCGACCACATCACCCCGATGCGTGACGACGTGATCGATGATGCCGTACTCCACGGCCTCAACCGGGCTCATGAAACGATCGCGATCCACATCGTCCGCGATTCGCTCGACCGACTGCCCCGTCTGCTTCGCCAGGATCTCGTTCAAACGCTGGCGCGCATACAGAATTTCCTTCGCCTGGATCTCGATGTCCGCCGCCGTTCCCTGTCCGCCGCCTGACGGCTGGTGGATCATGATGCGGGAGTTCGGCAGCGCGCTGCGCTTGCCGGAGACACCGGCCGCGAGCAGGAACGCGCCCATGGACGCGGCCATGCCCATGCACATCGTGTTCACCGGTGCGCGCATGTACTGCATGGTGTCGTAGATCGCGAGGCCGGCGTACACCGAGCCGCCCGGCGAGTTGATGTAGAGGTAGACGTCCTTTTCCGGATCGTCCGCCTCGAGAAAGAGGAGCTGCGCGATGATGATGTTCGCGACGTCGTCATTGATGGGTGCACCGAGGAATACGATGCGGTCCATCAGCAGACGGCTGAAGATGTCGTAGCTGCGCTCGCCTCTGCTGCTTCGCTCGATAACGTAAGGCGGGTAAATCGCCATTCTTATCCTTCGATCGTGGACAGTGACTTCAGGTAGTCGAACACTTTCTCTTCGGTGATCTCCCGCTCGATCTCCGCGAGGCGGTTGCTCTTCCGGAGCTGCGTGCGGACCTCCGGAACGGGGCGGTTGATCCGGCCGGCCAGCTCCTCGACCTTCGCCTCCACCTCATCGCCCGTGGCGGAGAGACTCTCCATCTCGGCGATCCGCTCGATCACGAGCATGCGGCGCAGCGCCTCCTCCGCCTCGGGATACGCCTGCTCGCGCACGATTGCGACGCGCTCGGGGTCCATTCCCTCGCGCGATGGGACCATCGCCTCCAGGTACTGCTGCACCATGGAGCGCGGCACCTCGAACGGATTGGCTTCGATCACCTGCGAGAGGAGCGCCATGCGGACGCGTCGCTCGGCGTCGCGACCCGCTTCCTTCTCCAGGTCCTCCCTCACCCGTTCGCGCAGATCGCTCAGCGAGTCGAACGCGCCCACGCTCTTCGCAAACTCATCATCCAGCGCCGGGTATGTCGGCTCCTTCACCTCGACGAGGCGGATGTGGAGACGATGCGGCTTGGTGCCACTCGCAGGATCCTCGGCGTTTTCGGGCAGGTCGATCGCGAACTCGGCGTCGGCACCAGGCGTGAGAGTGCGAATCGCATCCTCGATCGGCGGCAGCGCGTGCCCCTCCCCGATCGTGATGTCGTAACGCCGGGGCTGCGCGGGCGGCGCCGTCTCGGCGAACGCATCGTCGAGTGGTGTGATCTCGACCACGACCTGGTCGCCGGCGACCGGTGTGCCCGTCTCGCGGCTCGTGAATGTTGCCTGCTCCTCGCGCAGCCGCTGCAGAACCTGGTCGACCTGGGCATCATCGATGGGCGCGGTCTCGCGCATTACCGCGAAGCCGCCCAGCCGGTCCAGCTCGATTTCCGGACGAACCTCGAATGCAACGTCGAAACGCAGGTCGGTGCCACTCTCATACTCGACGTTCTCGATGCTGCCCTGCGTGATCGGCTGGAGCTGCTCGCGATCCAGCGCCTCGCGATACGCGCTCGAGATCACCTTCTCGAGCGTCTCCTGCTCGATGGCCTGGCCGAACCGCTTCTCCATCACGGTCGTCGGGACCTTGCCCTTCCGGAATCCGGGGAGGCGCGCCTGCTTCGAGAGGCGCTGAATGGCATCCCGGCGCTCCGTCGCGATACGCTCGGCAGGTACGGTTATCGTAAGACGGCGGGCCCATGCGCCCGGCTTGTCCATCGAAACGCTTATTTCTGGGGCTTGCGTAGTCATTTCTGCTTTGTCAGGTGTGGCGAAAGGTCAGTGCGAAAGGGGGGACTCGAACCCCCACGAGCGAGCTCACGAGATCCTAAGTCTCGCGCGTCTACCAGTTTCGCCACTTTCGCGCGGAATGGTCGAGAAATCTAACAGGCACCGGAGGGGCGATCAACCGAAAATCGGGCCGATTCCCCCTCTGTAATACCTTCTGGAATCGCCCCGGGGGCGAGTGGTCAGGCTGGGATCCGGACGTTGGCGATGAACGTGCCCTCGGCGTCCTCGAGCAGCAGGGAGACAATGCCGCCCGGCCGCACGGCATCGATCGCGCGACGCGCCTCACGCGCATTCGAGACGTTGCGCTGGTTCACCGAGATCACACGCAGACCTGGCTGGATGTCCTTCCTGTCGGCGGCGCTGCCAGCGATCACCCGCGACACGTAGACCCCTGCGGGCTTGCGGGTTCCGATGCCGCGCGGCCCGTCCGCCTCGAGGTCCTCGAGCTCGATCCCCAGTCCGTCCGGCATGGTAACAGGTGGCCCGGGCCCCTTCACCGCGGTGCCATCCGCCTGTGCCAGCTGGACCGGGACGACGAGCCGGCGGCCGAACCGGATGACCGACAGGGAAACGGTCTCACCCGGATCGTGCACGGCGATGAGACGCTGCAGCTGGTTCACACTTTCCACGGCCGTACCATCCACGGCGACAATGACGTCGGCCCGGCGCAGACCGGCCGCCGTGGCCGGCGAATTCTGGTCGTAGTCCTCAACCACGACGCCGGCGATGCGCGGCAGACCATACACTTCCGCGTCCTCGGGCGTGACCTCGGCGATCTTCACGCCGAGCAGGGCGCGCCGGACGTAGCCATGCTCGATCAGGTCGCGCATGACGCGCTGAACGAGATTCATCGGAATCGCAAAGCCGTAACCCTGGTTGTAACCCGTGCTGGTTGCGATCGCCGTGTTGATGCCGATGACCCGTCCGTGGATGTCGACCAGCGGACCGCCCGAGTTGCCGGGATTGATCACGGCATCCGTCTGGATGAAGTCCTCGATGGCATAGCCGCGCGCGTCGGGATCCAGCACGTCGAGCGGTCGACCCTTGGCGGAGATGATGCCGCTCGTGACCGTGAAGTCGAGCTGGCTCTTGTCGAAGCCGGGATTGCCGATCGCGAGGACCCATTCGCCCACGCGCGTCAGGTCGGAGTCACCCAGCGCTGCCGCCGGCAGGTTCTCGGCATCGATGCGGATGACGGCGATATCGGTGGACGGATCCGCACCGATCAGCTCGGCGTGGAAGACACGCTTGTCCGCCAGTGCAACCGTGATGCGCTGCGCGTTCTCGACGACGTGGTAATTCGTGAGGATGTAGCCGTTGGCGGACACGATGAAGCCGGAGCCGCCGGAGACCTCGAGCGTCGGCGGCGCGGTGTCACCCTGCGCAAAGAACTGCGGCAGGCTGCGTGAGAACCATGAGTCCCGGTCCGATCCCTCGGTGTGCTCCGCCTCGATGCGCACCACCGCGGGTGTCACTGCCTCCGAGACCGCAATGAATGCATCACTCAGCTCCGACGCGGGCTTCACCGCAGTCGAATTGAGTGCGCGCGGCGCCGCGGTCACGAACTGCGGGTCCGGCCTCGCCCCGGATGCAGGCTGAAGCATCAGCCCCGCAGCGGCAACGCCGATGCTGGCGATCGCGATTCCCAGGATTGCGACCTTGCGGCCGCCCGGTGCGACAGGGGTCATGTTCTATTGGAGGCGGGAGACGTGTCCGTTGCCGTAAAGTGTAGCACCCGCACCGACTTGAAGTAAGTCTGACGAGGCCGGTTGCACCCCGGCAGGGACGAACCCCTCAGCCCTGAGCCCTCAGTCCTGAGCCCCAATGCAAGAGGGCGCCGCAGCCCACCCGCCGCGACGCCCCCTTCGCCCTGAAACCCGAGGGCCGGGACCCTAACCTTTTCCCTATCCCTAACCCTGCTTGCCCTCGTCCACGATCTCGTAATCCGCCTCCACCACGTCATCAGCGGCGGGGCTCTGCGGCTCCGAAGCCGGCTGCTCACCCATACCCGCGGTCTCGGGCGTGGCCTGCTCCGCCGCCTGGGCCTGGTAGAACTGCTGGCCGGCAGCGCTGAACGCCTGCATCAGCTGGTCCTTCGACGCATTCAGCTCGCCCAGGTCGTCCTGCTTGAGTGCCTTCTTCGCGCGCTCGAGCGCGGACTCCAGGGAGGTCTTCGAGTCTCCGCTGATCTTGTCGCCCCACTCCTTCATGTCCTTCTCGACCTGGTATGTCAGGGAGTCGAGCTGGTTGCGGGCCTCGATCTTCTCCTTGCGGGACTTGTCGTCCGACGCATGGGACTCCGCGTCCTTCACCATCTTGTCGATCTCGGATTCGGACAGACCGCTCGACGCCTCGATCCGGATCTTCTGCTCCTTGCCGGTGGCGCGATCCTTCGCCGCCACGTGAAGGATGCCGTTCGCGTCGATGTCGAACGTGACTTCGACCTGCGGCGTACCGCGCTGTGCCGGCGGGATGCCCGTGAGCTGGAAGCGGCCGATGGTCTTGTTGTCGATCGCCATCGGGCGCTCGCCCTGCAGCACATGGATCTCGACCGTGGTCTGGTTGTCCTCGGCGGTCGAGAACGTCTCGGACTTCTTGGTCGGGATCGTCGTGTTGCGCGGGATCAGCACCGTCATGACGCCGCCCAGTGTCTCGATGCCCAGCGAGAGCGGCGAGACATCCAGCAGCAGCACGTCCTTCACATCGCCCGCCAGTACGCCGCCCTGGATGGCCGCACCGATGGCGACGACCTCGTCCGGGTTGACGCCCTTGTGCGGCTCCTTGCCGAAGAACTGCTTCACCACCTCCTGCACCTTCGGCATGCGCGTCGAGCCGCCAACGAGGATGACCTCGTCCACCTGGCCCGGCTCCAGTCCCGCATCCTTCAGGGCCTGCTGCATCGGGGGAATGGTCCGCTGCACCAGGTCGCCGACCAGCTGCTCCAGCTTCGCCCGGGACAGTGCGATGTTCAGGTGCTTCGGACCTTCCTGCGTTGCCGTGATGAACGGGAGGTTGATATCCGTCGACTGCGTGGTCGACAGCTCCATCTTCGCCTTCTCCGCGGCTTCCTTCAGCCGCTGCAGCGCCATGGCATCCTTCGAGAGATCGATGCCCTGGTCGCGGCGGAACTCCTCCACCAGCCAGTCGATGATCTTCTGGTCGAAATCATCGCCGCCCAGGTGTGTATCGCCGTTCGTCGCCTTCACCTCGAACACGCCATCGCCCAGCTCGAGGATCGAGATGTCGTAGGTGCCGCCGCCCAGGTCGTACACCGCGATCACTTCGTCCTTCTTCTTGTCCAGGCCATAGGCCAGCGCGGCAGCGGTCGGCTCGTTGATGATTCGCAGCACCTCGAGGCCCGCGATTTTGCCCGCGTCCTTCGTCGCCTGGCGCTGGGCATCATTGAAGTACGCAGGCACCGTGATCACGGCCTGCGTCACTTCCGAGCCCAGGTAGTCCTCGGCCGTCTGCTTCATCTTCTGGAGTGTCATTGCGGACAGCTCGGGCGGGGTGAACGTCTTGTCGACGTTCGGGACGTGCACTTCCACGCGGCCCTGGGCATCCGTGCGGATCTCGTACGGCACACGCGTCTTCTCGGACTCGACCTCGCCGGCCTTCCGGCCCATGAACCGCTTGATCGAGAAGATCGTGTTGCGCGGGTTCGTGATCGCCTGACGGCGCGCCACCTGGCCCACCAGGCGCTCGCCGTCCTTCGTGAATGCCAGCACGGACGGCGTCGTGCGCCCGCCCTCGGCGTTCGGGATCACCACCGGATCGCCGCCCTCCATTACCGCGACCACCGAGTTCGTCGTCCCGAGGTCGATTCCGATTACCTTGCCCATTGCCGCTCCTTGCTCTGTAAACCATGGCGTTCACGCATGTGCTGCCCGCCTGTGCGCGCCCGGCAGGTGCAACGGCCATGCCCGCCACGGACAGCGAGCCTCGCCATTTCGGCGCATATCGACGCGTCATCCATGCCGTCATGGCAGGCACACTCTTGCTGCCCCTGCCGCGCCTCCCCAACATTCCCACCTCTCTGACTCACGGAGCACTTTGTTTCCGCTGCGCGACGAAAACCCCACACTGACGACACCCGTGGTCACGATTGCGTTCATCCTCGTGAACGTGATCGTGTGGCTGTACGTGGAGGGGGCGGGGATGTCGGAGCGGCTGCTGGCCGACGCAGTGTGCCAGTTCGGACTGATCCCGGCAGAAGTGACGAACAGCACTGGCGGCTATGCCGGTGTGGAGCTGGGCGGATCCCTGCCCTCATGCACGTTCGGCGGTCTGACCCAGTCCGCCGTCGTCACGAGCATGTTCATGCATGCGAGCTGGGTCCACCTGATCGGCAACATGTGGTTTCTGTGGCTGTTCGGAAACAACATCGAGGACTCGATGGGGAGCGGCCGCTTCCTGGTTTTCTACCTGCTGGTCGGTACGGTAGCGGCGGTGTCCCATATCGTGGCAGGGCCGGGCAGCGCGATGCCGATGGTAGGGGCATCGGGAGCGGTGAGCGGCGTCATGGGCGGGTACCTGCTGCTCTACCCGCGGGTCCGCATCCAGACACTGTTCATCTTCGTGATCCTGCTGCGCATCATCGCAGTGCCTGCGTGGTTCGTGCTGGCGCTGTGGTTTGCACTGCAGGTGTTGGCGGCATACATGGCGCCGGTCGACACCGGTGGTGTGGCCGTATGGGCACACATCGGCGGGTTCGTGGCGGGCGTGCTCATGATCAGGATATTCTCGGACCGCAATCGGATCGCCGCCCGGCTGGCGAGCGCGCCCGTTAACCAATGAATGGAGCCCGAATGAGGAAGACAGCGCCACGCCTGACGACGTACACACTGTGGCTGGTAACTGCGGTACTGCTGTGCGCCGGTGCGTATGCAGCCAGTGCGCAGCAGGGGCCCGATTCGGCGGCGGTGCAGAGCGGTGACTCTGCCGTTGTATCGACTCCGCAGGCCGTTGACTCCCAGGCGACGCCGCTTGTCGAGACCCCGCCGGCGGAGGGGGTAGGTCAGCCGGAACAGACGGCAGCCTCCGCGCTCCGGGATGCGCGGCTCAACGTCAACAGCACGCTGATGGACCGCTTCATATCCCTGGTCGGCGTATTCCTGCTCCTGTTGATCGGCTGGTCGCTCAGCACCGACCGCCGCGCGATTCCCTGGCGCGTGCTGCTGTGGGGTGTAGGTCTCCAGTTCATCTTCGCGATCCTCATCCTCAAGACGCCGTTCGGCCAGGCGTTCTTCAGCGGCGTCAACAGCGTCGTCGTACAGCTGCTGGGCTTCACCGAGCAGGGCGCGCGCTTCCTGTTCGGCAACCTGGTGCAGAACAACGTTCCGATCGGCGCGGGCGATGTCGGCAATTCGCCGATCAGTGTGACGTCCGGCAACGTTGCCAATACGGGCGCGTACTTCGCGTTCAACGTGCTGCCGACCATCATCTTCTTCTCGTCGCTCATGACGATGCTGTACCACATGGGCGTCATGCAGAAAGTGGTTAAGGGCGTCGCGTGGGTGATGATGCGGACAATGCGGACGTCCGGCGCGGAGACGCTCTCCTCGGCCGGCAACATCTTCCTCGGCCAGACCGAGGCGCCGCTGCTGATCAAGCCGTTCGTGAAGACCATGACGATTTCCGAGCTGCACTGCGTCATGACCGGTGGCTTTGCGACGGTCGCAGGCGGCGTCATGGCCGCGTACGTCGGCATGCTCCTGTACTACTTCCCCGACATCGCAGGTCACCTGATGGCTGCAAGCGTGATGTCGGCCCCGGCTGCGATCGTGTTCGCCAAGCTGATGCTGCCGGAGAAGGAAGTTCCGGTCACGAGCGGATCGCTGGACGTGGATGTCGAGAAGGTCGATGCGAACGTGATTGATGCAGCAGCGCGCGGCGCCGGCGAAGGCCTGCAGCTCGCCCTCAATGTGGGCGCGATGCTGCTGGCATTCATCGCACTGATTGCCCTGATCAATGCGCTGTTCGGCTGGGTTGGTGACATCACTGGTATCGCGGGTGTATTCCGCGGTCAGGGCTGGATGGCGGGCTCGGAGCGGCTGACCCTCGAGTGGCTGCTCGGCCGCCTGCTCGCGCCGCTCGCCTTCTTCATGGGCGTCCCATGGAAGGACGCAACGGAGATCGGCACACTCCTCGGCATCAAGACGGCGGTCAACGAGTTCGTGGGTTACCTCGGCCTCGCGAACATGCTGCAGGGCGGTGCAAACCTGTCGCCGCGCTCGATCATCATCGCGACCTACGCCATGTGCGGCTTTGCGAACTTCAGCTCCATCGCCATCCAGATCGGCGGCATCGGCGGCCTCGCGCCCTCCCGCCGCAGTGACCTCGCGCGCATCGGCATGCGTGCCATGATCGCCGGCACACTCGCGTCCTTCCTGACGGCCGCAATCGCCGGGATCCTGATATGACGCAGCAGGCCGGACCGCCGGACTCGCACACCGCTCGCATGCTCCCGCGCGCCGTCGCACATGTGCGCGCCCTGACAGCGGCGCAGCCGTACGTCGCATTGATTCTCGGGTCCGGCCTCGGCAGCCTCGCCGACCATGTGGAGGACGCCGTTCGAATCCCGTTCGGCGATGTCCCCGGCTTCGCGCCCGTCACCGTCGCGGGCCACGCTGGTGCGCTCGTGATCGGAACACTGGAGGGCGTCCCCTGCATCGCGCTCCAGGGACGCTACCACATGTACGAGGGGCACGACCCCGAGCACGTCGTCTTTCCGATGCGCCTCGCCGCAGAGCTGGGCGCGAAGTACCTCATCGTCACGAACGCAGCGGGCGGGATCAACCGCGACTTCCGAGCGGGCGATCTCATGCTGATCCAGGACCACATCAATCTCACCGGTCGCAACCCGCTGATTGGCCCGGTTGCCGCCGGCGAAACGCGCTTTCCGGACATGACGGACCCCTACGACGCAGAGCTGCGCAGCACGGCGGCTGCCGTCGCCCGCGAGCTGGACGTCGCACTCGTGAGCGGCGTGTACTGCGCGCTATCCGGCCCGAGCTACGAGACGCGCGCTGAGATCCGGATGCTTGCGAGCCTGGGTGCGGACGCCGTCGGCATGAGCACCGTACCCGAAGTCATCGTCGCGCGGGCGCGCGGCATTCGCGTCCTGGGCATCTCCCTCATCAGCAACCTCGCTGCGGGAATTTCACCGACGACGTTGTCGCACGCAGAAGTACTCGAGGCGGGACAGGCGGCGGCCGGTCGGTTCACCCGCCTCGTGCGCGGCACCATCCGTCGCATTCCGGACCTCACGCAACATTCTTGATTCCGTACCCGCAGCGAGCGACATTTGCGGCTGTTCTTCCAACCGGGACGGGAACCAGATGAAGATGAGCAGATGGTGGCGCCGCCCGGCGCTGGCGGTGGCGGCACTGATGGCGGCGGCATGCGCGGATCGCCCGGCTGAGATGCCCTCAGGCGACGGCACGCCGGTGCGTGGCGGCACAGTGGTCATCGGTGGCATAAACGACCTCGACAACCTCAACTCCCTCGTATCGGCAGAGAAGTTCTCGCAGGAGATCATCCGCGAGATGCTCTTTCTCCCACTGATCCGTTACGACGCGAGTCTCGACTACGAGCCGGCCCTGGCGCGGTCGTGGGAGCTTCTGGGCGACACCGGTGTGATTTTCCACCTGCGGAATGACGTCCGCTGGCATGACGGCACGCCGACTACCGCAGCCGACGTAATGTTCACGTACGAGCGCGCCGTCGATCCGGAAACGGCATTCCCGAGCGCGGACTATTTCGCGAGCTGGAAATCCGCGAAGCAGATCGACTCGCTGACAGTGCAGTTCACGTTCGAGCCACACGCCGAGCCGCTGGCAGGGCTGCCGTTCATGCCGATCATGCCGCGTCACCTGCTCGACTCGATCGCGCCGTCGCGCATGCGGCAGGCGTCGTTCAACAAGAAGCCGGTCGGCAACGGTCCGTTCAAGTTCGGCGAGTATCGCGCGAATGACCGCTGGGTCTTCCTGGCGAACGATGACTACCCGGCCGAGCTCGGCGGGCGTCCATATCTTGATCGCGTGGTGTGGCGCGTGATCCCGGACGCGACAGTGCAGCTCACCGAGATCCAGACCGGCACGCTCGACATTACGCCTGCCAAGACGGACCAGGTGAAGAGTCTGGCGAACGCGCCGAACCTCCGCACGATCGTGCGCCCTTCCCGGCAGTATGCGGTTGTCGGATGGAACGGCAAACGCGCACCGTTCGACCAGGCCGTCGTCCGGCGTGCGCTCTCCATGGCGATGGACCGGCAAGCCTTCATCCAGACGCTGCGCGGCGGCTACGGCACACTTGCGGTGGGGCCGATCGGACCGTTCCACTGGGCATACGACAGTACGCTGACCGCACTCCCATTCAATCCGGACTCGGCCCGCGCGCTGCTGCGCAGCGCGAACATTCAGGACCGGAATGGCGACGGCGTCGCGGAGCTGCCGGACGGCAGGCCGTTCGAGATCGAGCTGCTGCTGCCGGCCAACAGCATCATCAATCGTGACATGGCCGCGATGATCACCGCGAACCTGTCGCAGGTCGGTGTGCGCGTCACGCCGAAGGCCGTCGAGGCAACGACCATGTTCGCCACGATCAGCGACCCGAAGCGCGATTTCGACGCGGTCATCGTTGCATGGGAAAGCGACTTCCGGATCAACCTGCGCGACATCTTTCACAGTGACGCGCTCGGCGGACCGTTCCAGCTGGCCTCATACTCGAATCCGAAGGTGGATTCGCTGATCGATTTCACGGCGCGCACGAAGGACCGCGAGAAGGCGAAGCCGGCATACCAGGAGCTGCAGCGCGTGCTGCGCGATGAGCAGCCCTGGTCCTTCCTCTACTATTTCCCGGATGTGTATCTCGTGCGGGACCGCGTCCACGGCGTGGAGATGGACATCCGCAGCTCGCTGCTGACGGTGGGGAAGTGGTGGGTCAGCCCCGACGCGGGGACTGCCGCACGAAGTGATTCAGCGGACCGGAGCCGCGCCCCAGATTAGGCGCGTGCACAATGGCGTCGTGCACGTAATCCAGCGCGGCGGTGACGGCCTCGTGGAGCGTGTCACCGTTTGCGAGGCCGGCGGCGATTGCGGCCGACAGCGTGCAGCCGGTCCCGTGCGTGTGGCGGGTGTCGATACGCTCGCCCTGGAAGGCGTGGCAGGTATTGCCGTCATACAGCACGTCGATGACCCTGTCTCCGCGCAGGTGCCCTCCCTTCAGCAGCACCGCGCGAGCGCCTCGGCTGCCGAGGTCGCGTGCCGCGCGCTCCATGTCCCCCGCATCGACGATCCCGTATCCCAGCATGATGGACGCCTCGTCCAGGTTCGGCGTGATCACCGTGCACAGGGGCATCAGGTCCATCATGATGGCGTCCTGCGCACCTTCGGCCAGCAGGCGGTCGCCGCTCGTGGATACCATGACAGGGTCGAGAACGAAGTTGGGAAGGGCATGCTCGCGGATCGCGTCAGCAACGACCCGCACCAGCTCCGCTGTTGCCAGCATGCCCGTCTTGCAGGCGAGCGGGGAGAGGTCGGTCGCAACAGCATGGATCTGCGCACGTACGGTGTCGGCGGGAATCGCGTGCACGCCCTGGACACCCAGCGTATTCTGCACGGTCACCGCCGTGATGGCAGATGTGCCGAACACGCCGAACGCATGGAATGTCTTGAGGTCCGCCTGAATGCCCGCACCACCGCCGCTGTCACTGCCGGCGATGGTGAGGGCCACTGGAATGCTCACGCTGCTGTCCCGTGCCGAAGTTTTGACGGGCTCGACGTCCCGCAGCGCTCAGTATATTCCGTTTCAGTCCTTCGGGCGAGGCGAGTAGCTGCGGAGCCGGGACTTGAACGACTGGAACGCATTCGTGTCCGTCGTCAGGTTGCGCTTCTGCGAAGCGGGCACACGGTCGATCGTGGCCTGCGTCGAATTGATGCGCTCCTGCGTGAGCGGATGCGTGGAGAACCACTGTGCCACACCGGCCGGCCGGTTCTGCTCCTCCGCCAGCAGCTTCCGGAACATGGTCGTGAGCCCGTTCGGATTGTATCCCGCGGCAATCATCAGCGGGACCGCATTCGCGTCCGCCTCGTTCTCGGCCGCACGGCTGTGGCCCGCGAAATAGAGGCTCCCGCCGACATTGACCGCCGCACCCGCAATCTGGCCGGCCGCTCCCTGCGCGTTCTGGCCGAGCAGAATGCCCAGCACACCGACGCCCAGGTTCGCCTGCTGCATCTTCTCCATCTGCTCGACGCTGTGCCGCAGCTCGACGTGACTGATCTCGTGCGCGAGCACACCGGCGAGCTCCGAAGCGTTGCTGAACCGCTCGATCAGGCCCCGGTTCAGATACACGTATCCACCCGGCACCGCGAACGCGTTCACGACGTTGCTGTTGACGATGTAGAAGCGGTAGGGTATGCCGCGCTGCCCGCGGCTTGCGATCTGGCTGCCGACCTGGTTGATGTAATTGTTCAGGCTCGCATCGTTGATGATGGGCAGCTCACGGTTGATCTGCGCGGAATAGTCCGCGCCCATCTGGGCCTCCTGCTGCGGCGAGATCGCACAGCCGCCAGCGGTCAGCGCGCCGCACAGCAGTGCGGCAGCCAGGCTGCGGCGGACTCGACGCGCGCGGAGTGTCATGCTGGATGTATGATTCATAAGTCCTCTGTCCACCCGTAAGTGATGAGCACGCATGCCTGAAGGGAGCAAGTCACGTTCCATGCCGTACCCGCCGCTGTCCCGTGCGGAGGCGAAACGGATGCGTGCACTGCGCCAGCGGTCTCAGCGCGCTGAAACGGGCCTGTTCCTGGCCGAAGGCATCCGGGTGGTGGAGGAACTGGCGGGATCGGGAGTTGTCCTCCGCCATGCCGTGGTTTCGCCCTCCATCGAGGACAGCCAGCGTGGTCGCGCGCTTGCCGCAGAGCTTGCCGCCCGGGTTCCTGTCTTCCATGCGACGGAGGCGGAGCTGCACGGGATCGCGGACACGGACGCGCCACAGGGCGTAATCGCGGCAGCGCTGATTCCCGAGGCCGCGCTGCCGGACACGCCGCCGCAGCGGATGCTCGTGCTCGACGGCATCCAGGACCCGGGCAATTTTGGAACGCTGCTGCGCAGTGCGGTTGCGTTCGGTGCAGGCCTGGTAGCGACGTTGCCAGGAACCGTGGATCCATGGAATGCGAAGGCGGTCCGCGCAGCGGCCGGCTCGAGCTTCCATGTACCGGTAGTCGGTGTGGAGCCCGAACAGCTTTCGGAGTGGTGTCGCAGTCGCGGTGTCGCTGTATGGGGTGCGGCGATGGACGGCGATCCGATCAGGGGTGCGGCAATGCCGGATCACGTGGCGCTCGTCATGGGGAACGAAGGCGCCGGGATTCGCGCCGGCACACGTGCGATCCTGGACCGCACCGTCGCACTGCGGATGAGCGGGCCTGCCGAGTCTCTGAACGTAGGCGTTGCGGGCGGTATCCTGCTGTATCTGCTGAGCGAGTATCAATCATGAATGAAATGCCGGGCTGGCTCTTTCCTGCATTCGCGGCACTGATCGGCGCATCGGTCGGGTCCTTCCTGAACGTCTGCATCTACCGCTGGCCCGCGGAGGAGTCCGTCATCAGCCCGCCATCGCGCTGTCCGGGCTGCAACCACGTACTGGCGTGGTATGACAATGTACCGATTCTGGGATATGTCTGGCTGCGCGGCGCATGTCGCTACTGCGCGCGTCCCATCTCCATACAGTACCCGATCATCGAGCTGGTCACGGCACTGATCTGGGTCGCATGCGTGCTCACGTTCGGCCCATCCTTCGAAGCGCTGCGCGCGGCAGTGTTCCTGACCATCCTGCTCGGCATTGCCATGACGGACGCGCGGGAGATGGTCATCCCGGATCACTTCACGCTCGGCGGCACAGCGGCGGGATTGCTGTTTGCTGCGGTACCGGGCGGATTCCCGCTGACGCGCGCAGTGATCGGCGCGGTCGGCGGCTACATCCTGCTGTGGATCGTGAAGATCGTCGCGGAAAAGGCGCTGCGGAAACCCGCGCTCGGTGTGGGCGACATCCACATGATGGCGTTCGTCGGCGCGTTCGTCGGCCTGGCCGGCGCGTTGCTCACGCTCATGCTCGGGTCCGTCCTCGGGCTGGTGATCGGGCTGCCGTTTTCATGGCTGCGCGGCAAGCTCACGCCGATGGCCACGTATCTCCCCCTCGGGACCTTCCTCGCAATGGGTGCAGCGATCACGTACCTGTGGGGTGGAGCGATCTTCGACTGGTACATGGCCCTGGTCGGGCTGTAGGGATTCAGCCGAAGCGCGCGATCGAGAAGGGTGCGATCAGCGCGGGTGACGAACCCGTAACGGTGTCGGCAATCGCTTCCGCCGTGGCGGGCGCGAGCAGGATGCCGTTGCGGAAATGACCGGTTGCGTAGATCAGACCGTCAACGTCCGGATCCTCGCCGATGATCGGCAGGTCGTCCGGCGTGCCGGGGCGATAGTCCATCCACGTCTCGATGATCGGCAGATCTGCAATGCCGGGCGCGACGGAGATCGCGGCCGCCATCATCGATCCTATACCTGCTACCGTTGGTCCCCGCTGGAAGCCACAGTCCTCGACGGTCGCGCCGGCTAACAGTCGACCATCACTGCGCGGCAGCAGATAGCAGCGGTCATTTTCGATGGCGTGCGTGATGGTGAGCGACTGCTTCGCGGTCGCCCGGTCCGCCCGTGTGTCGACGGCGAACATCTGCCCGGCGCGCGGTCTGACCGGCAAAGGGCGGGGAAGACCTTCGAGTGCGCCACTCCAGGCGCCCGCGGCGATGACGACCTTACCAGCACTGACAATGTCGCCCGACAACAGTCGTACACCAACGGCCCGCCCGGAATCCGTGATGATGCCCCGCACACCGGACGCGACCGCGATCTGCGCCCCTGCCGCTGCCGCGGCGGCAGCGGCAGCCTGACCGAGCAGTCGGTTGTCGAGCAGATGATCGCGTGCGACGAACGCGCCGCGTGAGACTTCGGTGGTCAGCGCGGGTTCGAGCGCGTGCACGTCGGCCGCCGACAGCAGGCGTACGCCGTACTCGGCGGCGTACCGCGTTCCGGCCAGCCGGTCGAGGACAGCTGCCGATTCATCGTCGAATACGATGTGGAGCTTGCCGTGCGCCCGATAGTCGACGTCGATGCCGGTCGTGTCGTGGAGGCGTTCCACGAACGCCGGATACGCGTTGAAGGAATGTGCGGCCAGGTCGAAGAACGGATTGTCCTCGCAGCTTTCGGTGAGCGGGGAAAGCATGCCGCCCGCGGCCCACGTTGCACGGCGCCCGGGCGCGTCACGCTCGAGCAGGAGCACGCCCACGCCGCGCCGGCGCAGCTCGAACGCAATGCTGCAGCCGATAATGCCGCCCCCTGCAATGATGACGTCGGTCGTGTCCTGCGCACTCATCGACCGCCACCCGTGTCCACGCGTTCGCGAATGTACTGTGCCGCGAGCTCGACGTAATGATCCGCGCTGTTCGCGATCCAGGACTCGCTGCCGTCGAGCTGCCGGCGGACGCGTGCGGGAACGCCGGCAACGAGTGTACGCGGCGGCACCACCATGCCTTCGGGCACCACGCATCCGGCGGCTACCAGCGACTCACGCCCGATCTCCGCGTAGTGCAGCACCACCGCGTTCATGCCGACCAGGGCACCGCTGCGGATCGTGCAGCTCTCGAAAACCGCGCCGTGGCCGACCGTGACGCGATCCTCCACGATGGTCGCGGCGCGGGCGCTTACGTGCAGCACGCAATTGTCCTGTATGCTCGCGCGTGCGCCGACACGGATGCCGTTCTTCGGATCGTCACCACGCAGCACCGCACCAAACCACACGCTTGACTCCGCGCCGATCTCCACATCGCCGATGAGAACGGCTGTCGGCGCGATGAATGCGGTGGGATGCACGCGCGGCACAACGCCGTTGAACGGAATGATGATTCCACTCATGAAAGGAGCGCGCGGGCCAGAACCGCGCCGTCGATGTTCCCGCCCGTTATGATGATCGCTGTCGGGCCGCCTACGTGGACAGCACCCGAAAGTAAGGCGGCAATCCCGACGGCGGCAGCACCTTCCATTACAATGCCGTGCATCTCGAATGCGGCGCGGATCGCAGGTAACAGCGCGCCTTCGGGAACGAGATCGATGCGTCCGAGCAGCGGTCGCAGACGCGCATAGGCAGCTTCGTCGGTGCAGCCGGCCAGACCGTCGGCGAGCGTCGGTGTGATCGGTGAGGGGACGATACCGCCAGCAGCATATGCGTCATACATGGCGCGCGTCTCCGTGCTCTGCACGCCTACGAGCCTCACCTGCGGCGCGCGTCCCCGCAGCACGAGGCCGACACCGGCCGCGAGACCACCGCCGCCAACGGGAACAATCACATTTGCCACTTCCGGCAGATCCTCCAGAATCTCCAGACCGACGGTACCCTGACCGGCTACGACGGCGGGGTCGGAGAAGGCGTGGAGGAAGTGCGCGCCATTGGCCGCCGCCCACGATGCCGCGGCCGCCTCGGCCGCGTCATAATTCGCGCTCGTCTCATCGAGCTCCGCCCCGAGCGCCCGGATGCGTTCCTTCTTGACGGAAGGTGCGCCCGCAGGCACGTACACTTTCGCGGTCACGCCGCTGCGCGCAGCCGCGTACGCGACGGCGAGCCCGTGGTTGCCGGCGGACGCGGTTACAACGCCGCGTGCGCGCTGTCCCGCATCGAGCAGAGCGATCGCATTGGCTGCACCACGCTGCTTGAACGATCGTGTCGGCTGTGCGGACTCGAGCTTGAGATATACAGGGGCGCCAGCGACGCGACTGAGCCAGGGCGAATGTTCGAGCGGGGTGCGTGTGGCAGCACCGCGGATGCGGTCAGCGGCAGCAGCGATGTCACCGACGTCGGGCGATGGCTGCATCAGCTCAGACAGCATGATCCCGCGAACCGGACGCGGTCGCGTCGTCGGCGGTGCTGTCATCGTCTGCGGGGACGTCGGCGTTGGCGGCGTCGTACGCTTCGGGCTGCGGCAGGCGCGCCGTGTCCGAACCGCCCACCCGCTTCAGCCGGGCGCGCGTAACCTGCGTGTCCGTCGCCTCCAGCACTTCGATCACGACACCCTCGCGTTCCAGGAGCTCGCCGGCCGAAGGCACATGGCCGAGCTCCTCGAGCAGGAAGCCATTCAGCGAACGGTGCTCGAGCTGTGGCAGCGCGGTATTGAAGATGTGGTTGATCTCCCGCAGATCGGAGTCACCGACGGCGATGATCTCGTTGCGCGACACCCGGACGATCAGCTCTTCCGTCTCGTCTGTCTCGTCCACGATCTCGCCGACCAGCTCCTCGATCACGTCCTCGAGCGTGACGACGCCATCCGTACCGCCATACTCGTCCACAACTACTGCCATGTGGATGCGGCGGTTCTGGAAGTCGCGAAGCAGCTTGGTCAGCGGGAGCGAGCCGGGTACGATCAGCGGCTCGCGCGCCAGCGACCGGAGCTGCACATCGCGCTGCCCGCGGAGCAGCGCCTGGTATGCATCGCGCACGTAGAGCACACCCGTAATGTCGTCGATGTTCTCGCCATAGACCGGGACGCGTGAATACAGCACGCTGCCGAACTCGGACGCGATGTCGGCAAGCTTCAGGCTGTCCCGCCACGCAAACACGTCCACGCGCGGCGTCATGATCTCCCACGTCTTCGTGTCGTTCAGCCGGAACGCACGGTCGATCAGCTCCCGCTCGTGTTCCTCGATCTCGCCCTCGTTGTGGCCCAGCACGTTGAGCTGGCGGATCCCCGTCTCGGTGATCGTCGTGGTCGTCTCCCGCCGATCGGAGCGGATATTCGCGAGCCGCGCGATACCGAGGAGGAAGGGCGAGAGGATGCGCGTCGCAAAGAGGATCGTAGGCGCAATGGCGAGCGACAGACGGACGCCGTGGTTGGCTGCAATGCCCAGCGGCAGCAGCTCGCCGACATACACGGCCACGAGCGACACCGCGACCACCAGCAGGGCAAGCGGCAGCAGGAAGTCCGGGTCGCGCGTGTACAGCAGTACGTCACCGATGGAAGTCGTGCCCGCCGGATCCAGGAAGTACTGGAAGCCCAGATACACGGTGAACACGCCGGCGCATACATCTGCGGTCGCGTCGAGGAGGCGGAGCAGGACGAGCGTGCGCTCGGGGCGCGCGCGCAGGGACGCGAGCGCGACCGCGCCGCGCGGCCCCTGCTCGGCCAGCGCGCGCACACGCGCCTCGGACAGCATGAAGATCGAGAGCTCGGCTGCGCTGAGGAACGCGGACACGAGGATGGCCGCGATCAATGCGCTGAGAATGACTACCATGGAACAGCGACGCCGGTACTTCGGCCTATGTCCATTTGCGACTCAGTTCGAGGAGCTCGGCGATCAGGTCGGTCGCGGTTCGGCCATCCGCTTCCGCCTGAAAGCTCGGCACTACGCGATGGCGCAGCACCGCCGGCGCAATTGCGCGCACGTCGTCGAGATTCGGAACGCCACGGCCATGCAGTGCCGCACGTGCCTTTGCGCCCAGCACCAGGTTCTGGGACGCGCGCGGCCCCGCGCCCCAGCTGACATAACGTCGCATGAGATCCGGAGTCTCCGCATCGTCCGGACGTGTCGCCCGGGCCAGGCGCACGCAATATGACACGAGGGAGGGGGGCGCGGGAACCCGCCGGACCAGCTGCTGGAGCGCCACGAGCTCGTCGGCGCCCAGAATATGGCGGACCTCACGGTCGACGGCGCCCGTCGTCTCCTGTGCGATCTGTTCCTCCTCCGCACGCGACGGATAGCCGATCCGCAGCTCCAGCATGAAACGGTCGAGCTGCGCCTCGGGCAGCGGATACGTCCCCTCCTGCTCGATCGGGTTCTGCGTCGCAAGCACAAAGAAGGGACGCGCCAGCGTCATTGTCTCCCCGGCCACCGTAACCGACCGCTCCTGCATTGCCTGCAGCAGTGCCGCCTGCGTCTTCGGCGGCGTACGGTTGATCTCGTCCGCCAGGATCACGTTGGCGAACACCGGACCCTGCACGAAGCGGAACGCCCGCCGGCCCGTCGTGCGGTCCTCCTCCAGCACTTCCGTGCCCGTGATGTCGGACGGCATCAGGTCCGGCGTGAACTGGATGCGGCTGAACTTCAGGTCCAGCGCCTCTGCCAGGGTCGAGATCAGCAGCGTCTTGGCCAGACCGGGCACACCCACCAGCAGCGCGTGGCCATCTGCCAGCAGCGCGATCAGCAGCCCTTCCACGATCGCACGCTGGCCTATGACCCTTCGGCCAATCTCCGCTTCCAGCGCACTCCGCGCGGCCGACAGCCGGTCCAGCAGCACATCGTCGGACTCACCTGCAACGGGCTTCGTCGCCCGGACATTCATGGCTTCCATTATGGATCACACCCGCTCTGGTTGTTCGAACCCCGCAACTCAGCGGGTCGGTACCTCGAAGACCGTTCTCAGCTCCACACGTTTGTCGGACGACGTAACGATCCCCGTCACTGCATACTCGCCCGGACGCGACGGCGACCACGCCGCATCGAAATTCAGCGTCTCACCTGCCCGCAGCGTCAGCGAATCCAGCGACTGGATGAACGACCGATCCGCGGACCACGTCCACAGCACCTCGCCGGTCAGGCTGCTCACCATGAAGTCGTATCGCTGCCCGCTCGTAAACGACAGCCGCACCGGGCCCGACGTGGGATTCGACAGATGAAGCGTGAATACTACGCTGTCCCCGCGCACCCGCGCATCCAGAGATGCCGCCAGCTCCAGCGGCGCACCCGCGCCGGGATCCACCACGACGACCCGATCTCCCCGCCCGCACCCCGCCGTCAGCACTACCAGCGCTACCGCCGCAATTCCGCGCACACCGCCTCCGCATCCCGTTTTTACGCCCGCCCTGGCCGCGGACCGTAAGTCACGACACCGCAACCATTTGGGCTATGTGGTGAGACCGGCTTGGGGCCGGTCCTGGGCCGATCGTGCAAGATGGGGACCCCACCCGTAAACGGGGTCAGAACCCCGCTTGCGAAAAATTTCACAAGCGCTAGCTTTTGGCGCTGTATTCGACCCGGCGGAGGCCTGCAATGCCAGCCACGAAGCCCGATGACTCGCTGATGTCACAGGCGGGACGGTACCTGGGGGTCGGCATCACGCTCGCGCTGTGCACCGGGCTCTTTTTATACCTGGGCACGGTTGCGGACAAGAAGGCGGGGACGGAACCGCTCTTTACGCTGCTGGGTGCGTTCGCAGGTGCAGCGGCGGGTTTCTACAACCTGTATCGCACGCTGATGTCGGACGGCGGGCGAAGCGGTGGAGAGGGGAAGCGATGAGGGCCTGGAGGGACTATGCCGTGGCCGGATTCGTGCTCGCGGGGCTCGGCGCTCTGATCGCGACGCAGCTCGTGGCCCCGTCCGACCGATCGGCGGTGTGGTTCGGTGCGGTGCTGGGATACGTGCTGCAGCTGGCGGCGTTCGGCGCTCTCCAGGCAGTGCGCGGGAACGCGCAGCTGTTCATGCTCGGCTGGGCGGCGGGAATAGGCCTGCGGTTTCTGGCAGTGGGAATCGTCGCCTTCTGGGTGACGCGAACGAATGTGCTGCCGCCGAAGGCGGCGCTTCTGAGTCTGGTCGGTTTTCTGGTGGTTCTGTTGTTCCTGGAGCCGTTGTTCCTTCGGAGGGGACAAGCAACGCAATGATGGGCGGTTTACTACCGATGCTGAAAGCTGGCGGGGACGGCGAGTTCGACGTCAGCGAGATGATCCTGCACCACCTCGCGGATTCGCGGGAGTGGGAGATTGGACCGTGGGTCGTTCATTTCCCGCAGTGGAAGATTCCTGTGGGCGGCATGATGATCGATCTGTCGATCACGAAGCACGTGTTCTTCATGATGATCGCGGCAGTGCTGGTGATGATCGTCGTGATCGCAGCTGCGCGTGATGCGAAGCGGGAGCATGAGGGCGGCGCGGTGCGCGGCCCGCGCGGCGCGGCCAACGTGGTCGAGGCGTTCATCCTGTTCCTGCGGGATGAGGTTGCTTTGAAGAACATCGGCCACGGCGGCGAGAAGTACGTTCCCTACATCGTGACGATCTTCTTTTTCGTTCTCTTCTGCAACGTGCTGGGTCTGCTGCCCTGGGGTGCGAGCCCCACCGGCAACGTCTCGGTGACGGCCGCACTTGCGATCTTCACGTTCATCGTGGTCGAGGTGGCGGGCATGAAGGCGCTCGGGCCTGCGGGCTACGCGAAGACGATCTTCTACGTACCGCACGGCCTGCCCAACCTGCCGATGAAGATCCTGATGCTGCTGATCATGACGCCGGTGGAGGCGCTGGGTAAGCTGGCGAAGCCGTTCGCGCTGGCGATCCGTCTCTATGCGAACATGACGGCGGGTCACGCCGTGGTGCTGGCACTGACCGGCCTGATCGTGATGGCGATGGCCGCGGGAGGCGGGATCGTGGTGATCGGCATCGCACCGCTCCTCATGGCGGTGGCGATCATGGTGCTCGAAATCTTCGTGGCTTTGCTGCAGGCCTACATTTTCGCGATGCTGTCGGCGGTCTTCATCGGACTGATCCGGCACGCGCACTAGCAGGGAGGGCGAGCGCAGCCGCCCGTACGAGCTGCGCTTTCGGAACCGGTGCTCCACCGGCTCCGTCGAAATGTAGCCGGGCGGGCGCCCGGTGAACGCCGCGGGGGCAGTGATGCTCCGGTAAGCGGCAGCGCAGCGCGGGCGACGTCAGGAGGGGCGGCGCAGCAGGCGGGAGCGAAAGACCACGTGAACCCTCTCATACGAACGGAGACGTACAATGGCAATTCTCGGTCTGCTCCAGGATGCAGTGAATGAGACCGCATCGAACTCGCACGGCATCGCAATGGCCGGCAAGGCGATCGGCGCAGGTCTGACGGTTCTCGGCGCGGCGCTCGGCATCGGCCGCATCGGCGGCTCCATGACGGAGAGCATGGCGCGCCAGCCTGAGGTGATGGGCAACATCCAGACGGCGGCGATCATTCTCGCAGCGCTCATCGAAGGTGCGGCGCTGTTCGGTCTGGTCATCGCGTTCCTGATCAGCTAACAACCACGGGGTGGGGCGGCCGCACGCGGCCGCCCCGTCAACCGGAAGAGACGGAATGAACATTCTCAGTATGGTGCTCCAGGAGCACGCGGAAGAAGCGCCGAACGTCTTTGCCCTGACGACCAATGTCAGCGCATGGACGCTCATCATCTTCATCGTGCTGCTCGTGGTGCTCAGCAGGTTTGCGTTCCCGCACATTCTCGGCTATGCCGCCGCCCGCGAGAAGCGGATCCAGGACGCCCTGGATGATGCGAAGCGTCAGCGCGAGGAGACGGAAGCGCTGCTGGCACAGCAGCGTGCGGAGCTGGCGAACGCGCGGGTCGAGGCGCAGGCACTGATCGCCGAGGGCAAGACCGCGGCGGACAAGGTGCGCGCGGAGCTGATCGAGCGCGCACGCGGCGAAGGCGACGCGATGATCCAGCGGGCGAGGACCGAGATCGAGCGCGAGCGCGCGCAGGCGATCGACTCGCTGCGCCGCGAGGCCGTCGAGCTCGCCATAGCCGCGGCAGCGCGCCTCACGGGCCAGCGTCTCGGCACCGATGAAGACCGCAAGCTGGTGACGGACTTCCTCGGTACGGTCCAGACGGGCGCCGGCGCAGCCGGCAAGACCGGCGTCGGAGCGGCCTGACGTGCGCGATTCCACCGTCGCAAGGAACTACGCGGAAGCGCTGTTCGCGATTGCCGGGAAGAAGGGCGAGCACGAGGAGTACGCCCGCACGCTGGCCGCTGTAGCAGCGACCATCGCGTCGGACCCCACGATCGGCGCGTTTCTCCAGACGCCGAACGTGGACCTCGCCGCCAAGAAGAAGGCGCTGCGCGGCGCGTTCGAGGGGAGGATCCACCCGACCGTGCTGAACTTCATCATGGTCGTGCTGGAGAAGCGGCGTCAGCGGCTGATCGGTGAGATCTCGCAGGAGTACAGCAGCCTGCTGGACGAGAAGCTTGGCCGGCTGCACGTGCAGGTCACGCTCGCACATGCCGCGGACGAGGCGACAGAAAAGAGGATCGCGCAGGAGCTGACCCGCATTCTCGGGCGCACCGCGATCCCGCACATTACGGTAGATCCGAACATTGTAGGCGGTATCGTCGTCCGGTTCGGCGACCGCATCCTGGACGGCTCGCTCCGCCGGCGTCTTGCCGGCATGCGGAGCCGGTTGTACGAAGCGGCCCTATAACACGCTGTCGAACGAGAACGGAAAATGGCAACTGAAGCGCAGCTGCGCGCGGGTGAAATCAAGGGTGTCCTCCTTCGCGAGATCGAGGGTTACACCGACGAGCTCAAGGTCGAAGAGGTAGGTGCAGTCCTCGAGGTGAAGGACGGCGTTGCCCGTATCTTCGGCCTGACGAACGCAATGGCGAGCGAGATGCTCGAGATCACGTCCGCGGAGACGGGCGACGTGGTGACGGCCCTGGCGTTGAACCTCGAAGAGGACAACATCGGTGCGGTGATCATGGGTGACTGGACGCACCTCCAGGAGGGCGACGCGGTTCGCCGCACGGGCCGCGTGCTCGACATCCCGGTCGGCGCGGGTTACATCGGCCGCGTCGTGGACGCGCTCGGCAACCCGCTCGACGGCCAGGGCGAGATCGCCTCGGAGGGCAAGCGCTTCATCGACGTCGTAGCGCCGGGTATCGTGCTGCGCGAGCCGGTGAAGCAGCCGATGCAGACGGGCATCAAGGCCATCGACTCGATGATCCCGATCGGCCGCGGCCAGCGCGAGCTGATCATCGGCGACCGCACCACGGGCAAGACCGCGATCCTCGTCGACACGATCCTGAACCAGCGCGACCAGGACCTCGTCTGCATCTACGTCGCGATCGGGCAGAAGGCCTCGACCGTCGCCCAGGTGCACGAGAAGCTCAAGGACGAGGGCGCGATGGACTACACGATCATCGTCAACGCCGCCGCGTCCGAGGCAGCGCCGATCAAGTGGATGGCGCC
>DASUXU010000046.1:0-7497 GCA_036377735.1 Longimicrobiales bacterium | reverse complement strand
AAGTACCACTTAAGTTGACGCAGGGTTGTACTTTTGGTAATATATACTAATGTATATTACCGAAAGTACCATATTTCCCGTTTTATATGCGCCAGAGGACCGGGCGGATCTCAAGGCACTGGTTACAGCCGCGAAGAGGGGTCGCCTGCGCGCGGTCGCTCCCGGCGTTTACGCGGAACCTGCCACCCCCCTTGAGGAGTGGGTCCGTAACCATCTGGTGGGGCTATTGGCAGTAAGGTTTCCTGAGTGGGTCGTGTCCTACAGCACGGCGGCCCTGGGCCGGCCTGTGAATGGGGTCGCGTTCATCTCGGGTACCGGTTCAAGTCGAAAGGAATCCTCCCTGCCGGGCGTGGCCGTCAAGAAGCTCCCTCAATTCCTCCACCCGGACGTGATCAGCGTCGATACCGGAGTGCTGCGCAAGCGTCGACTGAGCGGCGAAGCAGAGCCGGTCCATGCGAGGATGAGTTCTCCCCTGCAGACGGTATTCGAGGTACTTCGCAAAGACGCTCGACAACCGGAAAGAAGCCTGCCTGACTCGCAGGTAAGGGCGATGATCGAACGTCTATCAGTGTCAGATCTCCTTCGGGCCGAGCCCTTTGCCGAGCGGAACAACCTTGCAAAGGAGTATGCACGGTTCAGGAAGCTGGGAGCGAGCGCAGGGGAAAAGACAGTACTGTACGGGGACCAGCAGGACCTCGAGGTCTACTTCTACCACTACCGCGTCGGTCGTCTGAGCGAGCTGGGTCGGGGCGAGGTGCGCTTCGAGTACGATCCTTCCTGGCCATTCGGTTTGACTGGTCTGCCCCTCAGGACGTCGCCGCCGGCATACGAAGCTCTCGGCCTGCCACCATTCTTCGACAACATTCTGCCGGAGGGGTGGGCGGAATCCCGCCTGCAAGCTGTCTACAAGATCGCGAAGGATGACGTCTATGCACTTCTCAGGACGACCCCAAAGTACCTGAGCAATCTCACCTTGCGGCCGCGCGGACTGTCGGAAGAGGCGATCTCGCTTGATTACCTGTCCGCGTCGGTAGAGCAGCTGCTACCAGACCGCACTCCGCGGTCCCTGGTCTCCGAGGAGATCGGCAGCGCTCATGACACCCGTGAGTTCTGGCTCGAGCTCCGACGCCGGGGAGCGACGGCGCTATCGGGCGTACAGGCAAAGCTACCCGTACACCTTTCCGGGGTGGAAGGACGACCGCGCCTATCGCTTGGGGATCTCAACACCACGAGCACTCACATACTCAAGCTGCCTTCGCATCAGTATGCGGACCTCGTCCAGAATGAGTGGGCGACGATGGAGCTTGCCCGCCGCGTCGGAATTGATGTGGCAGATGTACGCCAGGTGGTCTTTCAACCCGACAGTCAGCTCGATCAGCCTGGCCTGTTGATCGAGCGCTTCGACCTGCCCCGTCAACTCGAAAGCCCCGCAGTCATCCCGCTGCTCGAGGACGCCGCATCGCTCCTGGGACTTCGCCGCGCCGAAAAGTATGATCCGTCTCTGGAGCGCATCGGGACAGCACTTCAGCAGGCAGGCTTGGATGAGCAGGGGCTGGCAGCATTCTTCGACCATGTCGTCTTTTCGTGGATCACCGGCAACGGCGACCTGCACGCGAAGAACATCTCTGTGCTCCATGAGTTCCAGCCAGGAAAGCTCGGTTCGCCACCGGACCGGACTGGTGTCCGATATAGTCCTTTGTACGATCTACTGAATACCCGGGTGGTGCTTCGGGATGACCTGTTCGCTCTCCCCCTTAACGGGAAGAGGAACGCACTACGCCGGAAAGACTTTGCTGTCCTGTCGCGGCGCTGGGGATGGACGAACGGCGCCGCCTACAACCGCATTGAGCGGCTCATCAACGCCACTCGAACTCACGTCGAAGCAGTCCTTGGGTTGTCTGGCCTGCCGGAACCTGCTCAAGAGCAATACGCCGCAATCGTGGCGGCCAATACGCGCGGACTTCTGATGTGACACGGGTGCCGGCCGCCACATATCCTGCCGCCCACAGAATGACGAACAGTCCATTGGGATGCTTCTAGCAGGTTGCCGAGGTGCACATGAAAATGTTTCGAACGTCATGGAGTGCGTCGATGATAGTCATCCTCTTAGCATCAGGGTGTCGCACGGCACAGTCAGACAATCCCACGCCAGGGCCGGATATGCATCAAGTACGGAAAGGGCTTTTCGCTAAGACCGGCTTTTACTGTCCTCAAACTGAGTTCCCGCGTCAGATCCTGCTGGACGCATTCCCAAGGACACGGTTTTACGAAGCGGAATGCCAGAGCGAACACGGCGATAGTACATCGGCCGTTGTCGCCATCGATTCACAGGGTACGTTGAATCTCCTTGATTCAGGTGCATCATTCAACATGTTGCTGGGTGTTGATACTCCGCCGGCCTCGGCGCGAGAGCGTCTGATGGAGTACGCCCACTTGGCCGTGAGACTGTCAGGCAAGGCCGAATGGCACTCCAGATTAGCGTTCGAACGAAGCGATATTCCCGCAGAGTCGAGGCGTGAAGCTAGAGACACATCTGCGAATGGCGCTTTGAGTTGGGTTGATTCGAAGGTGCCTCCGCTGGTGCACATTACCCTGACTACGTCCTCATCCGTTGACGCATTCGATGTAGCGATAGGCTCTGACGGGCAGGTCATCATCACGGGTGATCGACAGATATGGCCCCGTCCTTACTAATGCATGATTTCCCACAAGGTGAGTCATCGATTGAGTAAGTCGTCGCTCAATGTGAAGACGAGGTGATGAACCCTGCCGTCCAAGGGTTCTCTTCCGCACCCATTGGCTGATGCGAAACTTTCGACTGGCGTTGGAAACGAGCCGACCTCGGAAGCCCAGCTAACTCCCTGTACCCATCACTTTCTCGCAGCGACGAACGGACCTTCACACTTCGACACGTCGGGCGTTACGAAGTCGTATCATCGCCATTATCCCCAGTACCGGCCCCACCGCCAGCATCGAAAACGCGATCGCCCAGCCGAACTTTGCCTGCAGCTCTATCGTCGCCCAGATCGAGAATGCGGTCAACAGGAATCCCATCGACGTCTGAAGCGTCAGCGCGGTGCCTACCGCGTGCGATGGCGCGACTTCGGTGACCAGCGCGGAGAACTGTGCGCTGTCGGCCACCACAGCAAAGCCCCACAAAAGCGCCAAGGAAATCACCAGCACCGGCGCCGCACCGATCAGGTGGCCCATGATCAGTGCGCACATCCCGCTAACGCCCATTGCCCAGATGGTGACACGTTCGCGGCCGATCACGTCGGCCCAACGTCCCGCCACGACCGATCCCACCGCACCTGCGCCGATGACGGCGAACGCGGTCGCGCCGGCGTATGCGTGCGCTGGAACCACCGACAGGCCGCGCGCGCTGAAAAAATCAGCGAAGTACAAAGACATCAGCGTCCACATCGCATACAGCTCCCACATGTGACCGAGGTATCCGCCGATGGCGAGGCGGGTTCGTCTGTCGCGGAGGACGTCGCCGGCGAGGCTCCAGGAAAACGGGCGCCTGGCGAAGGGGGCGGGGCCGTCACGGTAGCCGATCGCGACCATCAGAGCGCCGGTTCCGGCGCCGAGCGATGCGGTCAGGATCACACTGCGGTAGTCGAGCGATGGCAGCGCCCCGAGCAGGTACGGCGTCGCCTTCCCGAGTGTCAGTGCCCCGACAATGGTGCCGATGGCGAAGCCGCGCGCGGACACGAACCACGTGGCGATCATCTTCATGGCGGGCGGATAAACACCTGCGAGCAGCATTCCCGTCAGGAACCGCAGCACCAGCCCGGTTGCGAAGTCCGGTGCTACCACGAGTGCCGCATTCGCAGCGGCCGCGAGCAGACCCGACACCGCAAACAAAAAGCGCGATGGGATGATGTCGGCGATGTTGAACGTCGCGACTAGTGCGGTGCCGGCGACGAAGCCGAGCTGTACCACAGTGGTCAGCCAGCCGGCCTCTTCCGGTGACAGTGCCCAGATCTCCTGGAAGTGCGGCGACACGGCGCTGGCGGAGAACCAGAGCGACATGCCGAGGAGCTCGGCGACGGACAGGAGCAGGAGTATGGACCATGGGCGGTGTTTCATGGGTCGCCAATGTCGTGTGCCGCGGCCCGATTGGGAATGGTCCTTGCCTTGAAGGGTATGCAAGTTCAGCTGGGAGGAGCAGATGGCGGAACAGAAGAAGCCGGGCGCAGCCCGGGAATACGATACGGACGAGGGGCTTTCCCTCGCGCTGTCATATCTGGAGGATCCGGCAAACGTGCCGTGTCCGAGGTGCGGACCGGATACCATGGAAGTCGTCTGCTACCTCGATGCGCACAGCATGGAGCAGGGGGACGTGATTCCCGCGGCGCCGGATGACGACTACACGGTCGTGCTGTACTGCCATGAGTGCGGCCGCGCGGCGGCGCTGGACCTGAGCCGTGACGCCGAGGACACCGGTGACGACACCGCCGCGGACGAAAACCGCGAGGCTGCCTGACCCTCCGCCGTACCAACCTGCCGTAACCCGCCGGTTTCTGTAGATTCCAGTCACAGCGGAATCGACAGAACGGAACGGGACATGAGCAAATTCGCCAAGGGCAAGTCGTGGATCGAGCACCGCCTCTCGGATGACCTGGAGATCGGCGGCGAGAGGTACCAGGTGAACCTCGTCGCCAGGAAGGGGACGGGCGTGCAGGGATATCGCGTGACGCTGGATTACATCCGCCACGACGGGACGGGCTCGGTCAGCGCCGACCTGCCGAATGCCGCAAGCACTGCGGACGTCCACGCGCTCCAGCGCGAGCTGGCGGCGGACCGCGCGAACCTGGTGAACCTCTTCCCGCAGACCGCGCCGTGACCACGCCCGCGCCCGCATCCGCACGCGAGCGGTTTGCGGAAGCCGTGGCACGTCCGGAGCCCGAGATTGACCTGGCGAGTGCGGCGCTGCTGATCGCGGCGGAGGAGTATCCACAGCTCACGCCGGAGCCGTACCTCCAGCGGCTGGACGTGCTGGCCGAGCGCGTGCGCGACCGGCTCGCGGACGAGAACGCGCCGCTCATCGTGCTGCAGGAGCTGTCGCGCGTGCTGTTCGAGGAGGAGCACTTCCGCGGCAACGCCGGCAACTACTACGATCCGCGGAATTCCTTTCTGAACGACGTGCTGGACCGCCGCCTCGGCATTCCGCTCACCCTGTGCATCGTGTATCTCGAGGTGGGCTGGCGGCTGGGTCTGCCGCTCGCGGGCGTGAACTTCCCCGGCCACTTCGTGGTGCGGTACGAGGGCGAGGCGCTGCGGCTGCTGGCGGATCCCTACCAGGAGGGTGCGATCCGCTTCGAGGAGGATGCGCAGGGACTGCTCGACCAGGTGGCCGGCGGCCAGCTCGAGCTGCAGGCGACGCACCTGCGCAGCGCCGACCGGCGCGACATCCTGGTGCGGTTGCTGACCAACCTGAAAAGCATTTACCTGAACGCGCGGGATGACGTGAAGGCGCTCGGCGCCATGGAGCGCATTCTCATCATCAGGCCGGACGCCGCCGACGAAGTGCGCGACCACGCGCTCGCACTGACGCGGCTCGGGCGGGGTGCAGAGGCGATGCACGGACTCCAGGAATATCTGCGCCTCGCCCCGGACGCCACGGACCGCATGCGCATCCAGCTCCTGCTCGAGCACCTCGCTCAGTCAGGGCGATAGCATGCGCAACTTCGGCAACCCAGCAGCGGAATACGAGGCGGCGGTCAATAAAGCCGTCGTGCACGAGCGCACCGACCGCGCACTGCTGCGCGTGTACGGCCGGGATCCCGTGCGCATCGTGCAGGGCATCGTCACGAACGATGTCGCCAACCTGCCGCCGGACCGCGTTGCATACGCAGCGTTGCTCACACCGAAGGGTCGCATGGTCGCTGACCTGCGCGTGATCCGGCGGGGTGATGAGCTGCTGCTCGACGTGCCCACAGCCGCACTGGACGAGCTGCTCGCACTCTTCAAGCGCACGATACCGCCGCTGTTCGCGCGCTTCGAGAACGTCACGGCGAGCTACGCACTGGTCGGCGTGTATGGTCCGGCGTCGCATGCGGTTCTTGCGACGGCGATAGGCTCTGCGACCGACATTCCCGACACGGCCGGACTGCCGTCGCAGGATGGATACGCAGCGGCCGGCGACATTCTCTTCATGACGACGACGGATGCCGGTGTCCCCGGCGTCGAGCTGCTCATCCCGATCGGCCGGCGCGATGACGTCCTTGCCGCGATCATCCAGGCGGGCGCGGTGCAGGTCGGTGATACGACGATCGACGTGCTGCGCATCGAAGCCGGCACGCCTCGCTGGGGTGCGGAGCTGGACGAAACGACCATACCGCTGGAGGCGGACCTGCAGGCGCGCGCGATTTCGACGAACAAAGGGTGCTACACGGGACAGGAAGTGATCATCCGGGTGCTGCACCGCGGCCACGTGAACCGCCATCTGCGCAGGCTGCTGCTCGGCGACGTCGCGACGCCCGGGCGCGGAACCGAGCTGTACTCGACGGAAACGGGTCGCGTGGTCGGCGCGATCACGAGCGCGGCCTGGTCGCCGAAGCACAATCAGGTAATCGCGCTCGGCTACGTCCGCCGCGAGATCGAGCCGCCTGCGGAGCTGCGTCTCGGCGATGCGGGCGGATCCGTCGTCAATGTCGAAAACCTGCAGGCGGGCGCGCCGGCGTGAGCGGTACCTTCGACCTGTTCGTATACGGCAGCCTGCGCTCGGGTCATCCGGCGAACGCAATGCTCGGCGCGTGCACGCTCGTCGGCGATGCGACGGTGAACGGCATCCTGTACGACATCGACGGCCGTTTCACGGCGCTGATCCTCTATGGCGATACACCTGTGCGCGGCGAGCTCTGGCGCTGTCCGGCTGAGCTGCTGCTGCAGCTCGACACGTACGAGGGCGTATCATCCGGCCTGTTCCGGCGGATCGGAACGACCGCGAAGAAGGCGGACGGCAGCGGCGCGCCGTGCTGGCTGTACGTCGCCGGTCCCGCGCTGTCGCGCAAGCTCGTGCCGGAGCGCCGCGTCGACCCCACAAACGATCACTCACCAGGAGAAGCGGATGCAGGCTGATGCAACGCCGGCCATCGAGCTGCGCGGCATTTCCAAGCGCTATGACACGTTCCAGGCCGTGCACCCGATGGACATGACCATCGCGCGCGGTTCGACGTACGGCCTGCTCGGGCCGAACGGCGCGGGCAAGACCACCACGATCCGCATGATCCTGCGGATCCTCGAACCGGATACCGGCGAGATCCGGCTGCTCGGCAAGCCGCAGTCGCAAGAGGGCCTGGACCGCATCGGCTACCTGCCCGAGGAGCGCGGTGTCTACCGCCGCATGACCGTGCGCAGCCTGCTGTCCTTCTTTGCAGAGTTGAAGGGGATCAAGCCGCGGGACTCGAAGCCGATCATCGACAACTGGCTCGAGCGCATGGACCTGGCCGGCCGCCGCAACGCGAAGCTGCAGGAGCTGTCGAAGGGAAT
>DASUXU010000045.1:0-21290 GCA_036377735.1 Longimicrobiales bacterium | reverse complement strand
ACAGTTCTGGCACGGGATCGAATATGATGGTGTGATCGAGCCGATCGGGCCCCAGAACCAATACTTTTTCACCATTTATGGCCCTGAACTCGGCGAGAGCACGGAATTCCCGGATGGCAATGGCGTCGGCCTGAGCCAGGGCGGCGGGAGGCAGGTCGCGACTCAGACGCTCGAGTGCCCGCTCGACGAGCCCTGCCAGCTCCGGTGGTGAAACTGCGCCGCGCTCCTCGACAAAGACGGTGTGCGGGGAAACGCAGCCCTGCTGATCGAAGACAGCGGTCGCATATGCGATGTCACCGGCCAGGCTGGCCGCGTCATCCGGGCTTCCGAGTGCTTTTTGGCCGACCATGCCGAACGAGATGCGCGGGCCGTGCGTGATGAGCGGGACGTTCGCCGGCACGCGCCGGCTCATGTCTCCTATTGAGTCCCGCCCGCCGTAGTGGACGACCTGTTCGACGGCTGGCAGCACGGCATCCTCGAGGTCCGTCGTTCCGCCCGGCCAGTATGTGACGGCGACGGCGCGACCGATTTCCGGATCGATCGCAGCGAGCGCAGTGGCAAAGATCACGGGCAGGACCGGCTCTGATGCGGCCGTCTTCCCAAGTACGGGACACTTCACAAGCAGACTGCGGATGATGGAGGTCACGCCGACGCCGGGGACGTTGCCGGAGAAGATGTGCAGTGCGATACGCGCGCCGCTGGCGTGCAGAAGCCTGCCGGTACCGTCGGGTCGGAATGTGTCGAGCATGTGCCGGTCGCGGAATTCGCCGTCGAGCATCCGCAGGAGTGACGGCGCGCGCCAGTCGGCCGTCATGCGATCGAAGATATGTGCAGCCATGGGCACGGAGCAGCTGCTGAACCGCGCGACCAGCTCGACCGCGCGAGTGCGTTCCGTGGCGTCATCCGTAATTCGCGACACGGCCTGGTCGATCAGCGCGACGATGTCATCGACCGTGCGAGCGTGCAGAACCTGGCCCGCGTCGCGCAGCCGATTCGTGAGCCTGGTGACACCGGCTGGATTCAATCGCGGCGCGCGCGCACCGTTCCATTCGATCCAGCCGTCGTAATCCTTCGAATCGAGCGAAGGCAGATGGAACGCGTCGAAGGTCACGGCCCTCAGCCTGTTCGTCCGCGCACGGCGCGCTGCAGGTCGTCCATGGCGATGGAGCAGCCGCGCGGCACGGCGCCTGGCGCGCGCCCGATCACGCGGTATCCGCCATGTTCGTGCACGCCGATGTCTTCGGTCTGAATGGCGATGACGGACCCCAGGTTAGCCAGATCGAAGAGCTGGACGAGGCCGTGTTCTCCGGTCGGCAGTGCCTGCAGAGACACCGGGTCCACGATCCGTACACGCAGCCACGGAGGCGGCCGCTTGATGCGCAGGTGCACTGCACGGCCATGAGCTGCATCCGTAAGTCCGGCGTCGTACATCTGCGAGCAGAGCTCCGTCATGCCATACTCATTGATGCAGGCATGCGCGGGAATACCGAGCAGCTGGCCATAGGCATCGAGCATCTGTGCGGGCGGCACCTCGCGGCTCCGGCCCTTGTAACCGCCGGTGTCCATCAGGCGGGATCCCGGTGGCAGCCTGAACGAAACACCGCGCGCCCGCAGGTCATCGAGCCAGTGAACGTAGGAGAACGATGTGCCGAGCAGACACACCGGCTCTCCGCTCGCAACATGTGCGTTCAGTGCGTGTTCGAGTGCGACACTGTCGATGCCTCGCTCGGCCGAAGCGAAATGCGCCGACCCGGTACCACCGAGACGCTGCATGACGTGCGTGATCATGTGAGCCAGCGATGACTCCGGCATTTCGCCCGCATGCGGCACGAGCGACAGCATTGGCAGCGTTGCGTCATCCGGGAGCAGGCGCGCGCGAAAGTTCGGCAGCAGGGAGGCGTGATAGATCGAGATGTCCGGAACGCGATGCTCGCCGCGCTGCTCCGCGCCGGCCGTGGTACCGCTCGTGAGGAAGACGGCGTCAGGCTCTGCGTCGCTGACCGTGAGCCGCGCAACCTTGAAGGCTGCGGCCGGCACGGGTGGGATGTCATTCCAGTGGGTGACGCGGTCGGGGCTGGCGCCGCGCCGGTCGCAGTATGCGGAATAGGCCGTGTTGCGTTCGTACTGATAGCGGAATACCGCGAGAGCAGTCGTATTGAACCTCCTGTCATCCATCGCGGAATCGACGGGGAGCTCAAAGGTGCGAAGCAGCTCCGCGCGGAGCGACTGTCCCGCAGCGTCCAGCATGGAAAGCGTTACTTCGGCGACTTGAATGCGGTCGCTAGCGCGGCCGGATCCAGGATCGGCGCGGAACAGCCGCTGCGGCGGACTGCGTACGCTGCGGTTGATGGCGACGCCGGTATCGCAACGGTTCCGAGGCGTCCTCCCGCAGGCAGGCTCCACACGCGATGACCCGGCAGAGGCAGACAGAGAGCGGCCCTGCGCAACGGCTGCGTCGACGCGGCATCACCTACAATCGCGACGCACGCCGGCGTCGTGAAGAATTCCTCGACCGCGAGCGCGAACGCGGCCGCGCCCACTCCGAGGCGCGACGCCCGGGGCGAGAGCACCGCGAGTGTCCGTTCCGCCAGTGCGCGATAACGGCGCTCCCCGGTCGCAAAGTGCAGGTCGAGCAACAGCCGCGCCGCGCGCGCGTTCATGTCGAAGGCCCGGTCACGATAGCGCAGCACGGCTGTACCCTCGGAATCTGCACAGTCCCAGAACCCGCCGTCCGTCGCCCAGAACGACTTCTCCATCATGTGCGTCCAGCGCTGCGCGTCGCCGAGGCAGGCCGTACTGCCTGTAGCCTGAAACAGCATCATTGCCGCGCGCGCCATCTCGAGCACGTCCAGCAGCAGGTAGTCGACGTCCCTGTCGCCGTCCGTCGTGCAGTAATGGTAGAACAGCCCGTTCGTCGCGGTCATCGCCGAGCTCAGTGTTACGTATGCGCTCGCGGCTCGAGTGATCCATGCGTGTCGTCCGAGCCTGCCGCCCGCGCACGCGAGTGCGGCGATCCATTGCGCATTCCAGCACGTGAACAGCGTGGTGTCCACTGCAGGCGCCTCGAGTCCGCCACGCCGCGTCGCATCGCAGGCGAAATAGAACGCGTCCGCGCGCTGACTGGCGCCCCACAGGCCGGAGGGCAGACCGAGAGTGGCATCGACCCACGACACCATTGCGGCGGCCACATCGGCCCACTCGTCCCTGCCGCGCACCGATGCGCCGAGCGCGTAGGACTCGAGCTGCACCGCATTGATATCGAGCAGCTTCTCGGACGACGGCGCACTCCAGTCTCCGCCGGCTGCGCACCGGAACGAACCGCCGTCCACGATGTCGATGAGACCGTTCCGCATCCCGTCGAGCGTTTGATCCACCATCCCTGCAGCTTCCGCGTCACCGTGGGCTGACATTGTCAGGAGCAGCTCGATAGCGTCGCCGGGCGGGTACTTCGGCGGCGGGCCGAATCCGCCGTGCTGCGCATCGTACATCGCGCGGGCTGCTGCCGTCACATCGCGCGCGGCATCCCGCCGCACCAGTCCGCCGGCAGTCTCGCGTCTGCCGGCTTCATGCCCCCGGCGTCGTCGCTCGATCTCGAGCTGCAGCGATTCCCGGTTCTGCGACCACGCGTGGCGAACGGCGTCTGCAACGTCGAGCAGTGCTTCGGCGCCGATGCCGTTCCCGGACCACAACACTTCTCCCGTCGGCGTCAGAAACGCGTTTGTCGGCCAGCTCCCCGCGATATACCGGTCCTGGACATGCGGCAGCCGATCTGTGTCCACCCGCACGGGCACGAAAGACGTATTCAGGACGGCACCGACGCGATCGTCCGACAGGGTGTCGGCATCCAGCTCCCGACACGCCTCATTCCAGGACGCAGTGAGGTTCAGGAAAACCAGTCGGCCGGCGGAGGCGGCCTCCTCGAACGCGCCTGAGCCCCACGGCCGCCAGCGGATCTGGTGTGGAGCATCGGGCCGGTGGGTGTGCCGAAGCGTGAGGGTCATGAGGACAGGATACAGCGCCAGCCGTGGTTGAGCCACGGAGGAGAGAATTACTCGGGGAAGCGGAATCGACCGCTGCGGGCCTCGATCCGCCGGGTGGGCACACCCAGCACGCGGATCAGGAGTCGTTTCGCACCCTCGCCGATTGCCCCCGGAATCGACTGATCTCCCTCCACCGCGGGCTGAAGCTCACCCTGAAGCCACCGCTCGAGCTCCTGCAGATCCGAAACGGAGAGCGTCTCGATCTCGAGCGTGGACGTGTAGTAGTACCGTCCGCGGGTGCGAGGTCGGAGTCGAATGGGGATTTCCCCTTCGATCGCGGCGCGGGCCAGGTCCCACGTGGCGAACTGCCTCGCGGTCGCGCGCGTTTCCGTGGGGCGGGTATAGAAACGTCTGTTGAGCGGTTCGTAGACCAGGATAGCAGACCAGGTAGCAGTCTGAACCAGGTCGTCGAACATCTCATCCTTCCAGAGCTCCGTCCTGACGCGCAGCCGGATCGGCAGACCGGACATGGCCGCATCCCGCAGCTCATCCGTCGCCAGGACCGGCCCCAGTCGCACCACCGCCCGCTGGTCCTGGGCGTCCGAGGACACTTCGAGCAGCGGCAGCTGCGCTGACAGCCTTCCCACCCCCGCTGCTGCCAGGGCTGCAAACGACAACGCGATTGTCCAGCCACGGACGCGCGGCCGATCCGGCGGGTGCCGTGTGCGTTCGATCACAGACGGGGTCCCAGGCGGATGGAGATCCGATGCTTGTCGCCGGGGTCCGACAGAGGAATGGCGTAGTAGAAGCCGACGGCGCCGAGGCGCAGGCCGAAGCCCGCATCCGTGGAAAAGCTGCTCCCGCCTGCCTGCCGTCCGCCACGCGCCTCCTGCTCGGTCCAGGCGCGCCCTGCGTCGAAGAACGCGGCCCAGCGCACGGAGTGCGTCAGGAAATTACCGAGCTTGAGCTTTTCACTGATCTTCCGTGCGAACGGGAAGCTGGCCTGGTACTCGAGCTGGACGAGCGCTGCGCGGTCGCAGCCGTAGAACGGATAGAAGTCGGTGACGCCGCGCACCACGGTCGAGTCGCGCGCACCACAGTCGAGCTCGAAGAGGCCGTAGCCGGGAAGGGTGCCCGCTCCGCCCAGCGCCTGCTGGCGCTGAGCTGGCAGCGGCCCGCCGTCGAGCGAACCGCTCAGCAGCGCGCGCAGAGACAGCCGCGAATACGGTGAAAGCCGCGCGTATCGCCGCACGTCGAAACGCGCGGTGCTGAAGTGATCGAGGGCACCAGTCGACAGTCCGCTCGCTGGCGACGTAGCGAGCGTACCGTCCAGTCCCTGCTCCAGCATCGTGCGCACGAGCCAACCGTCCGCCGGATCGAGGACATCATTGCGGGAGTCGTAATTGAATGACGCAGTGAGAGACCGGAGCCGGCCTTCTGCAATGAGGGGCTGTGATCTCCAGTCCTTGTCGCTCTCGATGATCGACACGGGCGCCGCGGGCGCTACCGAGAGATTGCGCTCGTCTCGATACTCGAGTGTAAGGTCGTACGGCAGGCCCGGGTGTGCGAAGCGCGCCCCTGCGGACCAGCCGCGGCGGGCGTAGTGGTCGCGCTGGTCGCGGTGCAGGACGAAGGCCGCGAGCGATGCCTCGCGGTTGCGCAGCCCTGCGTCCTCGATCGGGCGGATCTCGCGGAATGCCGTCGCAAGAACAGAGAAGCGCCCGCTTCCTGCAACGAACTGCTCGATGCCGAGGAAATAGCCCAGCTCGTCCGGATCCACCGTGATGCCATTTGCTGTACGATACGTCACGAGAGCGCGAACGCGCGTCGGATTGCTGGAGCCGAATTCGCCTCGCGGTCCAACCGATATCGGCAGGCCTTCGGTCCGGTTGTAGGCATCGCTCGTCAGCAGGATGTCGGTCCTGCCGAACGGGAAATCGTACCCGGCCGAGATTCCGGACCCCGGCTCGTCCGGGACGTATGCAATGATGCCGTCATCTTCGCGCAGACGAAGTGACTCACGGTACGCGGTGACGGTTCCGCCGACCTTCGCGCCGGCATCGATATGAACCGTCCCGCCGATGGCCGTAACAGAGCCGACCACAACGGCAGTGGGCAGCAGATGGACGTCGCCATTTATCGCTACGACATCCCCTTCGACGTTGCCTGCAACCGTCAGCTCGCCGTTGAGCGACATTGCGTCGCCGGCGACCACGGTGCCGGCGGCAAGGCGTGAGTCGCCCGGCAGACGAGTGGTCTCCTCCCGGTTGTACAGGTCCACCACACGCTCGATGGTCGAATCGGGCAGCAGTGTGCGTGACATGACCTGCTGCGCTGAAACAGCGCGGCCAGACGCCGCAAGACAGACTGCGACGCACGCGGCGGCAACGAGTCGCTTGTGGCGAAGCGGACGTTTCATCGATCCATTCCGAGCCGGCGCATGCGCCGATACAGGTTTGCGCGGTCCGTGTCCAGCCGCCTCGCCGCGTCGGCGATGTTGCCGCGCGCGTCCGCGATCGCGTCATCGATCAGCCGCCGCTCGAATGCGTCCAGTCTCACGGCAAATGGGAGATGTGCCATGTTGTCATCCCCGCCGCCCGATGGCGGTGCGAGTACCTTGTCGATGTCGCGGCCGCTCACGCTCCTGCCGCTGTGCAGAATCGCCAGCCGCTCGCAGACGTTCGCCAGCTCCCGCACGTTTCCCGGCCACGTGTAGTTGCACATCCGCCGCAGTGCGTCCGCCTCCAGAGCGGGCGACTCCAGACCGTGCCGCCGCTGAAGCCGCATCATGAAGTGGTCGATCAGCTCCGGAATGTCCTCACTCCGCTCCCGCAGGGGCGGCATGTGCAGCCGGATCACATTGAGGCGGTAGAACAGGTCGTCGCGGAACCGGCCCGCCCCGCGCTCTGCATCCAGGTCGCGATTCGTCGCGGCGACGACCCTCACGTCCACGACCACCGGATGCTGCGCGCCCACACGCTCGACTTCACCGCTTTCCAGCGCCCTCAACAGCTTCGACTGAGCCTCCATCCCGAGATCGGCGACTTCGTCGAGGAAAAGCGTTCCACCGTTTGCGAGCTCGAACTTGCCGAGCCTGCGCTCGTGCGCGCCCGTGAACGAGCCTCGCTCGTGGCCGAACATCTCTGACTCCACGAGCTCACGGGGAATTGCGGCCGAATTCACCCGTACGAACGGGCCGCTGGCGCGACCCGACAGCTCGTGCAGCGCCGTCGCGGCCAGCTCCTTACCTGTACCACTTTCGCCCGTGATGAGCACACGGGCATCCGACATCGCCACCTGTTCGATGAGTGTACGCGTCTGCTGCATCACACTGCTGCTTCCGACCAGACGCTCGCCGGCGCCCAGCTCGCGCAGCAGTGTGCGCGACAGCTCCCGCGCGCGGCGCAGCTCTACCGCGCTGCCCACGGTGAGCAGCACAGCCTCGGGGGACAGCGGTTTTTCGATGAAATGGAACGCGCCGATTTTCGTCGCGCGCACGGCGTCCGCGAGCGTTGCGCGGCCGCTCATCATGATGACGGGCACAGCAGGCTCGCGGTTGCGGATCTGTGCGAGAACCTCGAGGCCGTCTGCGCCCGGCAGTGCCAGATCCAGCAGGACGACGTCCGGCGTGTTCTGCGCGAGCAGCTCGAGTGCTTCTTCACCTGTTGCCGCCTGCGCCGCGGCGTGGCCCTCGGCGACGAGCAGGCTCGACAGCATCCGGCGGATGTTGGGCTCGTCGTCGACAACGAGAATATCCGCCACAGCGTTCTATCTCCCGACCACTGCGCGCGCGACGATGCCGTTCGGACTGCCGGGCAGCACACGCGCCGATTCGCACGAGATCCGCGCCTCCGGACCGTAGAACAGGTTCATGCCCAGCCCGCCGGCAGGCGTTGGCAGCGAGGTGTCGCCGCAGTCGAGCGCATTCCGGAATGCAGCGCGCATGAGTGTCGATACACTGTCCGCCACTGCCTGCGACGGTGCGGTCAGCCCGATCAGCACGGATGATGTGCCGCCTACGTCCGTTGCGATGTACTTGAGAAGAGTGCGTACACCGTCGCGCGCGGACGTCGCCTCTGCGAATGAGACGATCATCAGGTCCAGGTTTCGCCCCTCACTGACCTCGAACAGCGCATCGTGGATGTGCAGACGGCCGCCCGCGTCGATCGGGACAGTGAGTGTCGTGTCACCGAGAACCTCGAGGCGCGTGAAGAACGCCATGCCAGGCCCGCCGGTGTAGCCGGGACCGTCGACTGGAATCCCTGTCTGCGTCGCGACGTCCGCGAACCACGCGCTGTCGCGGTCCGCGACCAGCAGCAGGATGTCACCGCCCGCCCGTTTCACGACAGCTGCAACATCCGCCGCGCTGGCGCCGGCGGACGCCTCTAGAGCGACCGTCTCATACGTCTCGGGCTTGGGACCACCCAGCCGCACTGCGCAACCGCCCATGACGGCGCCGGCCATCCCCAGTACTGCCATCCGCCACATCACTCTTGCCATTGCCGTTCAACCTCGGGGATCGGGTCATCTGTCAGCGAAGCAGACCGTTCGGGCACCGTCCGTGCCACGCCCTGGTCAACTCCTGCCTTCGGGTAGTACGACATCGAACACCGCGCCGTCCGCCTCGTTCCGGGCCGCCACGGTGCCGTTGTGTGCTATGATCGCCTGCCGTACCAGGGCCAGCCCCAGCCCCGTACCGCCTGCCTTCAGCGTGTAGTCCGGCTCGAAGATGCGCAGCAGCTGGTCTTCCGGCATGCCGCCGCCGCTGTCCGCGACTCGTATCACGAGCGCGTCGGTTGCCGATGTGATCGAAACCCGGATCCAGCGCGGAGCCTTTCCGTCCTGTTCACGCCTTGCCGCAATCGCCTCGACCGCGTTCCGGATCAGGTTCCGGAACGCGCGCTGGAGCGCGTCGTAGTGAGCGAGCACGAGTGGCACGTCCAGTGGTGCATCGACGCTCGTGCTGATGTCCGGCGGCACATCCGTCGCCAGCAGATGCTCGAGGAGCTCACGGACATCGACATCACTGCGTGGTCCGGCAGACGGACGCCCCAGCACAGCGAACTGGCGGGCGAGCTCATCGAGGCGCGCTGTTTCCTGCGCTATCACTTCCATCGGCTCGGCCAGCTGCGGGCTGGCCTCCGCTGCACCAGCCATCCTGTGAACGGCCAGACGCAGGGGTGTGAGCGGGTTCTTCATCTCGTGCGCGATGCGACGCGCCATCTCACCCCATGCACGCACGCGTTCCGTCTCGAGTGCGCGCACCCTCCCTTCGGCAATGCGCTCGGACGCATTCCGCAATGCGCTTCGCAGGGCACGCACCTCCATCACCTCGCCCGCGCCCGCCCTCGACTCGGGCAGAGGCTCGCCGCGGCCGAGCCGGTCCGCCCAGCCCACGATCTCCTCGATGGGGCGCGCCAGATCACGCGCAATGCGGCGGCTGATCCACAGCGAGAATGCGACGAGCAGCAGAGCGAACAACAGCGCCAGTCCCGGCAGCGCGCGAGAGAGACGCGCGCCGATGAATGCCCAGCGCCGGGCCTGCGTGAGCGATCCTGACAGGTTGCGCTGGTGTTCACGGAGCGCGCTCGCCAGCGCCGTGTCCCGCCGGGCGGCCGGTTCCGCCGCCTCGAACACGATGCGACCGGATTCTGCCACCTCGTCCCACGCGCCCAGTGTGCCGAACAGCTCTACCGAACGCGATCCCACGAGAAGTGCCGCCGCGATCAGGACCAGGGTGGGAACGAGCAGGAGCGCCAGGAGCCAGCCGAAGAGCCGACGCGCCAGCGTCTGCTGCCGCAGCGCACCGTTCGACTCTGGGTGATGGATCAAGCTGGACCTTTCTGGAGGTGCGGCTGTATCGTCGTGAAGGTACATCGTGTGCAATGCTTCCCTCAAGATCGATGACAGGAAGGAGGAGCACTTGATCATACCGAATGTCCGCGCGTCGTTCGGCCGAACTGAAGCCGCGTATCTCGTCTGGCTTCTCTCCCGCGGAAACGAGCAGACCCGAACGCTCTGGGATGAGCGCCTGCGCGAGGATGGATTCGACGCCATCCTCGATGACCCCCGTACCTTCAACGCCCTGATGGCGGGCCGCGAGCTCAGCAGTGCGCCGCCAGAGCTGGTGTTCTACCTGCTCGTCCGTCACGCCCTGCTCGAAGACGGGATTTCCGACCGTTCGCTCGCCGATTACCTCGCCGCCCTCATTGCAGCATTTGGCAGAGAGGGGCGCGCCTGGCAGATCGCGGACGAGCCCACCGAGTATCACTACCTGACCGATATCATTGCCGAGGGCGACCGCTCGACTGGACGACGGGCGTTCCTGCTGCGCGCCCATCTCGGTGAATTCGCACTGTGGCTCAGCGGACTGTTTCCCGATCACATCAATGGCCGTGTGCAGCGGCGCGGCGCACCGGGCATCGACTACTTCGAGCAGCTCGGATCCAGCGGCTTCAGAATGGCGTCCCGCTTCACGGACGCTGAGGAGATCGGTCTTGCACAGCTCTACCGCAACTGCGCCGACTTCTTCCCTGCGCTGAGGATCGCACTCAACCGCGTGGCGGATCGTCACGTCTTTCCGGCTACGGGCGACCGCATCGACCGCCTGCTCAGGCAGGTCGCCGACCAGTTCCGGGAGCGGGCACTGGAGTAGGCGGCACACCGCAGTCGCCACAGAACCGCCAGCCTTCCTGGAGCACCGCGCCGCAGCCGCACCGCGTGCGCAGACGACGTCCGCATGATGGACACACCGTAAAGGTTTTCCGGAGCGGAAACCCGCACGCGGTGCAGCCGGGCGCGTCCTCGGCGAGAGTCCGGATCAGGGGCTTCACTTCCTCCAGCGACGTATGGCCGGACCTCACCTTCCGCCAGGCATCGAGTCCAAGCGGTACGAGTCCGTCCGATCGTGCTGCCTCGCGCAGCGCGTCAGCAGATGCCCGCCGGCCGGCGAGCTCGCGCACTGCCGTCGTCATCGGCATGATCTCGAAGATGCCCAGGCGGCCGCGATAACCCTGGCCATCGCAGCGCTCGCAGCCGCGTGGCAGATAGACCGTGCTCGCTCGCGGCGGAAGACCGAGATCGAGCAGCGCTTCGGGGTCCGCGCGACTGTCTACCGCGCACCACGGACAGAGCCGGCGTGCGAGTCGCTGCGCGACGACACCGATCAGTGCTGCGCTCACGAGATACGGCGCTGCGCCCATGTCGCACAGTCGCGCCACCGCGGACGGCGCGTCGTTTGTATGCAGCGTCGACAGCACGAGATGTCCCGTGAGCGCCGCGGCCAGTGCCGTGTCCACCGTTGCGCGGTCGCGCAGCTCCCCGACCATGATGACATCGGGATCCTGGCGCAGCGTAGCTCGCAGCGCGGCGGCGAATCCGAGTCCCGCCTTCCTGTGGACCTGCACCTGCGTCAGGCCGCGCAGACGGTACTCGACCGGGTCTTCCAGTGTCAGGATGTTGCGGCGCTCGCGGTCGAGCGCGCTCATCGCTGCATACAGTGTCGTCGTTTTACCGCTGCCGGTCGGTCCCGTGACGAGAATCAGTCCATGACTGCGACCGAGCAGATGCATGAATGCGCGCCGCTCGTCCGGCAGCAGGCCGAGCTGGTCCAGGGTCTGCGCGGACGCGTCGTTGCCGAGCAGACGGAGCACGACCTTCTCTCCGCCCTGCGCCGGCAGTGTCGACACGCGCAGGGCAATTTCCTTTCCGCCCGCATTCACGGCACCACGGCCGTCCTGTGGCTTCCGCTTCGTCGCGATGTCCAGTCCCGCCATCACCTTGATGCGCGAGACGACCGCACCGCGCGCCGCAGACGGCACCACCATGATCTCACGCAACACTCCGTCGACGCGCGCGCGCACGCGCATTCCACCGTCGCCCGCTTCGAGGTGGATGTCGCTCGCCCGCTGCTCGATCGCCCGCGCAATGATCATGTCCACAAGCCGGATGATCGGCGCCGCGTCTACCGCACGATCGCCCTCATCAGCGGCCGCGATGTCCGAAGCGGTACCGTCCTCCCTGTAGCTCTCCAGCAGATCCGTGACAGCCGCGGCATCATACGCCGCCGAAAGCGCAGCTTCGATTGCGGCCGGAACCGCGACCTCCGCTTCCACTCTCCTCCCGGTCCTGAACTGGATGTCGTCCAGGCTCTGGAGATTCAGCGGGTCCGCCGTCGCAACGCGCAGCACGCGCTCTGTTGCCTCCAGCGGCACGATCCCGAGCCGACGGGCCGTCGGCCCGTCCACCAGTGCGATCGCGTTCGCCCTGGGACGGAGCGGCGCTGACGCGTAATTGATCCTCAACTGCGCGGCGAGTGCCCTGGCGATGTGCTCGGGTGCGACGCCGTTCCGCACGAGGACGGCGCCCAGCCGCTCGCGTGTGCGATGCTGCTCTTCGACCGCGGCCGCCAGCTGCTCAGCCGTGATTGCGCCGGCGACCAGGAGCTGCTGCCCCAGCACGCCTCTGGCTGCGGTTGTCGCCGGTGCGTCCAGGGTTGCCGTTGCCATGTCGGGAAGGATGTCTGCAGCACCGGGGCGGTAACATGGCAGAACGGGACAACCGGAAAGCTATGCGCGCTCGCCCGCCGCGCGCTCCGCCTCCGCATGCAGGTCCTTCTCTTCGGCGGTCGTCTCCGGGCGGCGCACGGCGAAGAACTCCACGGCTGCGAGACCGGACGCAACGAGACCGAGCCAGGCCGCGCCGCCGAGGAACCCCGCAAGCACATCCGAAGGGTAGTGCACGCCGAGGTAGATCCGGCTGATACCGATGAGCAGGATGAGGATAACGGCCGCGATCCACGTCGCATACCGCAGCCGTTTCGTGCCGCCGAGACGGCCCACGAGGTAGGCGATACACCCGTATGTGATGATGCTCGTCATGGCGTGGCCGGACGGGAACGACAGTGTGTGCACGACTTCGCCCAGCTCCACCACGCTCGGGCGGGGCCGCGAGAAAATCTGCTTGAGCACGGCATTCGCAATGAGTCCGCCGACCAGTCCGAGATACAGCATGTAGACGGACCATTTGTGACGCGTCAGCCACAGGAACACCGAGACTGTGAGGACCATGAGGATCAGGACGCTGCCGGATCCCAGGGCGGTGATCTCGAGCATGATCCCGTCCAGCGCCGGCGTCCGGAAGCGTGCTACCCAGCGGAGGATCGATTCGTCGAACGGCTGCGTCAGTCCTTCGTCGACTGCCCTCGCGATCGCCGCGAAGACGGCCGTGGCCGCGAGGCCTATGGCGAGGCTGAGTGTGAGGACTGCGCCGAGCGCGCCCCAGAATCCGCGAATGTGACGGCCGACGAACCGGAAGATAGAATAGAGAATGCCGAGCGCGGCGGAGACCTGTGCGCGCGAGATGCGACGACGCTTCCGCCGTCCAGCAGTGCCGTGGCCGGTCGCAGTTCTTCCCATGAGGATTTCAAGCGGGGAGCATGATGCATGCCCAGCAGGCGATGATCGAGTTCAGCCACGCAGGAAAGAAGTACGGGCGGCGCGGGCGCGTCGACGCGCTGACGGACATCTCCCTGGTGATTCCAGGCGGCGGCGTGTGTGCCGTTGTCGGACCGAACGGCGCGGGGAAGAGCACGCTTCTTGGCCTGCTGCTCGGCTTTCTTCGTCCCACGGCCGGATCCGTATCCATCAGCGGCGAGTCACCGCGTGACTATCTCAATACACACGGGATCGGCTACCTGCCGGATCGATTCTCCCTTCCTGCCGGCTGGCCGGTTGGCCGTGGCATGCAGGCCCTCCTCGGACTGCACGGCATTCCGGCCGACGAGATCGAGGCGACCATCGACCGTTTCGAGCTGAGGCCGCATGTGTCGAAGACGATCGGCGGCCTCTCCCGTGGCCTGCTGCAGCGAACAGGACTGGCCCAGGCCTTCGCACCCGGTCGCCCGCTGATCGTTCTCGACGAGCCCGCCGAAGGTCTCGACCCGATCTGGCGGATCCGCCTGCGCGACATGGTCGCTGCACAGCGCGATGCAGGAAACACCGTCGTGCTCGCCAGCCATGACCTTTCCGAGGTCGAACGCATTGCGGACACGGTCGTCATCCTCGACCGCGGCACCGTCCGCGAAGTGATTGCGGTGCGCTCAACGAGCGATGTGACATACCGCATACGCCTGGAAGAGCAGATCTCAGCCCTGGACGCTGTGTTCCCCGGGGCGACAGCCGTTGAAGGCGGCGAGTACATCGTGCACGTCCATGACCTCACGGAGCTGAACCGGAGAGTCGCGGCGCTCATCGAGCTGGGCGGCCGCGTTACGAGCCTGCGTCCCGGCGGCGAACTGCTCGAGGAGCGTATGCGACGGACGGCCGACTCATGAGAGGTCTCGCCGCTCTGACGTGGCTCGAGATCCATTCGCGCAGGCGGCGGATCCTGGCATTGCTGGCATTCAGCGCCCTGTATCTCGTCGCCGCTATTGCGTTCCGCGCGCTCGCAACGGGTGAGCACGGTCAGGTCGAACCGGACGCGCTGTTCTCCGTCGGGGGCTACGCGCTCGTATCCACCATGCTGCTGTCGGGATGGACCATCGGCAGGTTCCCGCTCGTCATCGCACTCGTGCTCCTGCATGGCATCTTCAGCAGCGACGTCACGGCAGGCTACACTCGTGTCTACGCGAGCACCCGCGTCCGTCTGCTCACCCTGTACGGATTCCGGCTGCTGCTGCTGCTCGCGCTCGCCTTTCTCATGAGTGCCGTGCTGCTCCCGGCGTTCGATGCGATCATGCTCGGGAAGCTCTCCGGCAGCGGGATATTCGTCCTGATAGCCGCCTATCTGCTGGTTTTCGGATCCCTGACCGTATTCTTCTCGGTATTCACCCGTGCGGACGCGTGGTGCACGATTTTCGTGTTTCTGGGCGCTCTCGTGTGGCACGCAATGCTGCGCGGCGGCCTGCTTGCAGATGCACCCGTCGCACTGACGCAGGCTGTTACGATGATCCTTCCGCCACAGGGCGCGCTCAATGCCATCGAGGACGCGTTCGGAATGGCTGCACCCATTCCCTGGAGTGCATTCCTCTACGTGTGCGCCTACTCTGCGCTGCTGCTTGTGATTGCGGGGGTACAGCTCACGAGGCGGGAGATCTAGGAATCGGCCGCGTCCCGGAGGCCGAGCAGCGCCATGATCAGCGGTGCCACGTCGAGGAGTGATGCACAGTGCGCCGCGTGACGTGCGTGGCCGGTGCCGATGAACAGACCTATCGCCGGATTGCGGGTGTGGTCGGTGCGCGTGTCTTCGATGTTGCCGTGATCACTCGCGACGATCACTGCAGTTTCGGGAGGAATGGCGCTCGTCAGACCATCCAGGAATTCGTCCACGCGCTCCAGCGCGCGGACCGCCTGACCGAGATCCTGCGTGTGGCCGACGGTATCCGTTGCATAATGCGCGAACAGCGTGAGATCATGACGCGCCGCAATTGCCGCCAGTGTGATCCCCGCTTCCCGCGCCGTGATGTCCGGCAGCTCCAGATGACCCAGACGTTCGCGCCAGCCGTCATTCACGATCTCGCTGGCGACGGCGTTACCGCCAAGAATGTCGGCAGCATCCCGCGTCAGCAGACCGGCTCCCGCGGCCGCGACCGGTGGACCCGCCCGCAGGAACTGCGGCAGGCGCTTCCGCGGTGTTCCCGCCTGCTCCGCCTCTGCATCGGCCTTCATCAGTTCGATCAGCTCGCGTGGGTATGCATTCGCGAACGCAGCGCGTTTTCCCGCCCGCACCGCGCGCGCCAGCACGCTATCGTTCCGAAGCAACGGCCGAATTGCCGCCGGAACCCACGGCCCGAAATGACGACCATGCAGTGATGCAGCGTTCCTGCCCGTCAGAAGCGTCGCCTGCCCTGTCCCGCTCTGCGGCGTGCCGTCCACGCCAAGCGTGGCGTCGAGGCCAACCAGTGTCGCACGCGTCGATGCGAGCGGCACGGCTGACGCCATCGGCACGCGGTCATCCAGCAGCGCCCTCATTGCGGGCAGCTTTGCCGCATTGAACGGGTTGTACGCCGCGTCATCGCCGAGACCTACGCCGTCCAGGAATACCAGCAGAATCTGCATCAGACGTCCACCGCGACCCTCCGCGCCGCATGATTCTTTCCTCACCGACCGCTCATGCTTAGCTTGGCGGCGTCGCCCGTCCGGCGGCAACCCTCTCGAGCCCGACCCCATCAACAAGGTCAGAAATGAGCGTCATTCACGCCGAGAGTCTCACGAAGCGGTATCGTGGCCTGACGGCCGTAGACGGTATCACTTTCTCCGTGGAGCGCGGCCAGGTCTTCGGATTCCTCGGCCCCAACGGCAGCGGCAAGACCACGACGATCGGCATGCTGCTCGGCATCATCGCGCCGACGTCAGGCAGCATTACCATGTTCGACGAATTCGGCATTGATCGCCTGCACGTCGCGCGTGCGCGCATCGGTGCGACGCTGGAGACGCCGAATTTCTATCCTTATCTGTCGGGTTATGAGAACCTGCGAGTCGTCGCACGCATCAAGGACGCGCCCCGCACCGCTGTTGACCGTGCGCTCGAGGCAGTGGGCCTTGCCGCCCGCGCGCGCGACCAGTTCTCGAAGTACTCGCTCGGCATGAAGCAACGCCTGGCCATCGCGGGTGCCATGCTCGGCGATCCAGACCTCGTCATCCTCGACGAGCCGGCCAACGGGCTGGATCCAGCCGGCATGCGCGAGATCCGCGACATCATCCGGTCCCTTGCCGCGCAGGACAAGACGATCTTCGTTTCCAGTCACCTGCTGCACGAGGTCGAACAGACCTGTACCCATGTCGCCATCATCAAGCGCGGCAGGATCCTCACGCACGGTTCACTCGACGAGCTCGCGGGCGGCCATATGTACGCCGTAATGCGAGGCGACGACTCCGTCCATCTCAGGGACGCGGCAGCGCGCTATCCGGGCAGTATTTCGGCTGCAGTCGAACACGACGGCGCTGTGGTCGTGGAGCTCGCCAGCGGTGATCTCGGCGCGCTCAACCGCTTTCTCGCGGAGCAGAACGTGTTCGTGTCATATCTGGCCCCCCGCCGGCAGAGCCTGGAGGATGTGTTCATGGAGCTCACGGGCGAAGTGCCATCGCAGGGAGCCGCGGCATGAGCCTGATGGGAAAGCTGTTCGCCGTCGAATGGATCAAGCTGCGCCGCCGCCCGGTGCTGTACGTCGTAATACTGGGCGTAGCAGCCGTCGTGATCCCCGGCCTCGTTCTGATGCAGGTCATGCATCACCGCCGCCCGGCGGTCGCGGGCTTCAGCCTGCCGGACGGCTGGCCCATGCTGGTCGATGCCGGCGGCAGCATCGGGATGGTGATGATACTCGTCAGCATCTCTTTGCTCACGGCGAGTGAGGCGACCTGGCGCACGCAGAGACAGAACGTCATCGACGGCCTTTCACGCGCCCAGTACTTCACGGCCAAGATCATTGTGGTCGTCATGATGTCGATCGCGATCTGGCTGACCCTGGCGGTCCTCGGCATTCTCATTGCCGCGCTGGGCGGAGCGGGCGGCGTAAACATGCCCTTCATGACGCTGTCATCCGCGGCGGCCTTCGGCAATCTCCTGCTTTACCTGCTGGCGATGGGGGTCACAGGATTCATGTTCGGGATGCTTGCTTCGAGCTCCGGCGCCGCCCTCGGGCTCATCATGGCATTCATCATCATCCAGCCAGTCGTGGGTGCACAGCTCAGGTCGCAGGACGGTTTCCTTCACCGTCTGCCCAGCTACTTTCCGATGGACGTGATGAGCAACCTGGTCAGCCGGATGTACTACGACGCGGATGCAATGGCGAGGATGCGGGCGATGCTGGAGAAAGCAGGGGAGCCACCCCCGCTGAGCCTGTCCACCAGCATGATCGCGACGCTCGCCTACATGGCGGCTTTCGTGGGGATTACATGGCTCGTCTTCCGGACGCGGGATCTGTAGCGCCCGGAAGACGCAGCAGGAATTACTCGGTAAGAACGTCTGTGCTGGTAATGTCCGTCGTCCGCGCGCCTCCGCCCAGCGAGGCAACCACTGTCTGTGAGCTGCCGACCGGAACACGCACGTTGTAGCGACGGCCGGGCGGTGTAATCTTCTTCACGAGGTGCGGGTTCAGGTCCTCGATCACATCGGCATTCACGCCTGCACCGAGCGCAACGTCGCTCAGCTTCGTGCCACCGTCGACCGTGATTTCCTCGAACTGGAGCGGCTGCTGCATCTCCAGATCGCGGAAGCCGTACTTCGCCGGCTCCTTCGCAATGTGTCCCATCGCGAGCATGAGCGGTACATAGTCGCGCGTTTCGCGCGGGAGCTGGTCCCAGATCTCCCAGTACATGTCTTCGCGGTCCGCTTTCTCGACGCCGATCCGCTCCTTCACCAGCCGGCCGACGCGATTTTCGCCCGTATTGTATCCAGCCGCGGCCAGGTACCAGCTGCCGAAGCGGTTGTGCATCTTCGACAGATAGTCGAGTGCTGCGGCCGTCGACTTCACCGGATCCCGGCGCTCATCCACATACGTGCTCACCTCGAGGCCGTAGCGCTCGCCCGTCTCCTCGATGAACTGCCACAGGCCCGCGGCGTCCGCCTTCGAGTATGCGTTCGGATTGAGACCACTCTCGATCATGGTCAGATACAGCAGGTCCTCCGGCATGCCGCGCTCGCGCAGCTCGTTCTGGATCATCGGGCCGTACTTCCCTACGCGCTCCAGCCACTCGTGCGTTTTGTCGTAATTCTTCCCCATCAGGAACTCGACGAAAAAGTCGACGCGGTCGTTGTCCGTCACGTGCAGATCCCACGAGACCTTCTTCGCGTCTGTGTTCTCTGCCTGCGGCGATACCGGACCCGCCATCGAAGCCGCCGCCGTCGGCGAGTCCGAGCTCGCCGTGCGGCCCGCAAGCATGGCGACCGAGCTCGCCGCGAGACCGAGTTTCAGCGCACCGCTGCGCCCCTGCATGTGACGCATGAACCCGCGGCCCGTGCGCTTTTCGGCGGTGGCGGGCGATGCGGCCTCTCCGGCCGCTTCCTGCTCGTCAGTCTCCCGCCGGTCCGTACGATCCTGCTCCATGTTTCCTCACATGTCGGCTTCAAGTGGTTGTGAGGACGACAGTTGCAAGGCGCGTGCTCACGGGCCGCAGGTACGCGCTATGTGCGTACCTGGTAGTTCAGGATCCGCTCGTTGCCATCCGGCATGGTCAGGATCAGCGATACCGCCGACCCCGGCTCGAGCGACCGCGCCACCGCCTCGAGGTCCGCCACCGAGTCCACGCGCCTGCCGTTGATGGACGTGATCACGTGACCGCGCACCAGAGCGGCGTGCGCCGCGGGGCTCGTGGGGGCCACTTCGCTTACGACGAGACCGGTCTTCGCCGTCGTACGAAGCTGACGCGCGATCTGCGGCGTCAACGGAAGCGCTTCGAAACCCAGCTTCTCCAGGCCGCTCGGCCGTTCCGCACTTGTTGCGATGTTGCGCGCAGGTGCCGCCGTCGGCAGATCGAACTCACCGAGCTTTGCATCGAGACGGATGCGGTCGCCGTAGCGGATTACGTCGAAAGTCACCTTCGCGCCCGGCTCGAGCAGCGCGAGCTTCTCCATCAGTGCGCCGCTCGTCTCGACGGCATCGCCGTTGGCCGCAACAATGACGTCGCCCATCCTGAATCCTGCATGCCGTGCCGGCGAATCGCCCGTCGTGACCTCGGTCACTTCCGCACCCGCCGCGCGTGGCAGGCCGTACACTGCCGCGTCCGCTGCACTCACCTCGCCCAGCAGCACGCCGAGCCGCGGGCGCCGCACGACGCCGTACTCGATCAGGTCGCTCGCAACACGCTCAGCAAGATTGCTCGGGATCGCGAATCCGTAACCGCTGTAGTATCCCGTCGCGCTCTTGATTGCGCTGTTCACTCCCACAACGCGGCCCTGCAGATCGACCAGCGGGCCGCCGGAATTGCCGGGGTTGATCGCAGCGTCCGTCTGGATGTAATGCTCGAGACTCGCAGCCTGGTCGCTCAGAATGCCGAGTGTGCGGCCTTTCGCGCTGATGATACCCGCGGTTGCCGTAGCACCGAGCTGGAGCGGGTATCCAACCGCCACCACCCAGTCGCCCACCTGCACGTCGTCCGAGTTCGCCAGGCGCACGACCGGCAGACCCTTCGCGTCGATCTTGAGCACGGCGAGGTCTGTATTGGGGTCGCGACCGACGACGGTCGCAGGGAATTCACGACGGTCCTGTGTCACGACAGTGACGTGGTCCGCGCCTTCGACTACGTGATTGTTGGTGAGGACGTATCCGTCGGAGCGGAAGATGAAGCCGGAGCCGTTGCCCTCGCGCGGCGCTTCCATCATCGGACCGAAACCCGTCATTACCCGCGCGCCCGCCGACTGCACATCGATGAATACCACACCCGGCATAGCATTGGTCGTCGCCCGCCGGAACGCCTGGCTCAGAAGATTCGCGGTGCTGTCGCTCTCATTGATCGCCGGCGCAGCCTGCACTGGGCTGACGAACGCCTCACCCGGGGAATGACCGCGCCGCAGCGTGTCCGCGCCCGTCGCAGCCAGTACCGTCCCTGCCATGAGTGTCGTGCCGAATAGTATTCCCTTGGTAAGCTGTTTCATACTGGTTATTTCCTCCCGTACGATGAATTACCCCAGGGCCGACGACGGCCCCGGAGTCTTCGATCCCGCATCTGTCGTCGATGGTTGGCTCTACCCAGTGCGGCGGCCAGGGTTCGCGGCTGAGGGCTGTGAGGGTCCGGGAGTGGGACGAGTTCAACGGATGGCGGTTCAGCGCACTCGCCGCGTGCGGCGCTTCATGAAATCCTTCATCACGTACTCGCCGAGCGTCATGGTGTTGGTGAAGTACGCCTTCCCCTTCGCCATCTCGCACACCTTCGCGACGAACTGAACCAGCACCGGATCGCGCGCCAGCATGAACGTGTTGATCAGGATCCCGCTGTTCCGGCACGCCGCCACTTCGTGAAGCGTCTCCTTGATCACACGTGGATCGAGACCCGCCGGGTTCTTGTACACCCGCCCGTCCGGCAGCGTGATCGCACTCGGTTTCCCGTCCGTGATCATCACGATCTGGCGCATATCCTTCTTCTGCGCCATCAGCAGCCGCCGCGCGACCTTCAGACCCTCCGCAGTGTTCGTGTGGAACGGCCCGACCTTCGCCTGCGGCAGCTGGCCGAACGGGATCTCCTGCGCGCGGTCGCCGAACGTCACCACCTTCAGTGTGTCGCCCGGATACTGCGTGCGGATCAGATGAGCCAGCGCGAGCGCCACCTTCTTTGCCGGCGTGAAACGGTCCTCCCCGTACAGGATCATGGAGTGTGA
>DASUXU010000044.1:0-20863 GCA_036377735.1 Longimicrobiales bacterium | reverse complement strand
GATCGTGGGCGAGCTCGGCGGTCTGTCCCACCTGTCGTGGGTCGTGACCGGCTACCTGCTCGGGCAGACCATCGTCACACCGCTCTACGGCAAGCTCGGCGACCTGTACGGCCGAAAGATCGTGCTGCAGAGTGCCATCGTCCTCTTCCTCATCGGCTCCGTGCTGTGCGGGATGGGACAGAGCATGACGCAGCTCATCCTGTTCCGCTTCATCCAGGGCATGGGCGGCGGCGGCCTGATGGTCACGTCCCAGGCGGTCGTAGGCGACATCGTTCCGCCGCGAGACCGCGGCCGATATCAGGGGATCTTCGGCGCAGTGTTCGGCGTCGCCAGCATTGCCGGTCCGCTGCTCGGCGGCTTCTTCACCACGCAGATGTCCTGGCGTTGGATCTTCTACATCAACATCCCGTTCGGCATTGCCGCGATGGTTGTGATCGCGACATCGCTGCCGCGCCGGCCGGAGCGAGTGCGCCACGCCATCGACTACGCCGGCGCCGCACTCCTCGCCGTCGGACTCAGCAGCGCCGTGCTCGTGAGCGACCTCGGCGGCGGCGTCTACCCGTGGGGCTCGCCGCAGATGCTCGCCCTCATGGCTTTGTTTGCGATTGCGGTCGCACTCTTCATTCGCGTGGAACAGCGCGCGAAGGAGCCGGTGCTGCCGCTGCGTCTGTTCGGCGACCGCACGTTCGCGCTCAGCGCGCTCATCGGTCTCATCGTCGGCTTTGCACTGTTCGGCTCCGTTACGTACCTGCCGCTGTTCCTCCAGGTCGTGAAGGGATCCACGCCAACGTCGTCCGGGCTGCAGATGATCGCGATGATGGCGGGCATGCTCATCACCTCGATCGTCTCCGGCCAGCTCATCAGCCGATCGGGACATTACCGGAAGTATCCGATCATCGGCACGCTCATCATGACTTCCGGCCTGTTCATGGTATCGCGCGTTTCGGAGGCGACGCCGATGGTGCTCATCCTCGGCTACTTCATGATGCTCGGTCTCGGCCTCGGCTTCGTCATGCAGGTGCTCGTCGTCGCCGTGCAGAACGCCGTGCAGTACCGTGACCTCGGTGTCGCCACTTCCGGTGCGACGCTGTTCCGCCTCATGGGCGGCTCCATCGGGACCGCCGTGCTCGGCGCCATTTTCGCCGCGCGTCTCACGCGCGAGCTGAGCGACGCCCTCACTGCCGCCGGTGTTGCCGCGCCCGCCGGCGGTCCCGGCTCCCACGGCGCCGACCTCAGCATGCAGGCCCTCGCCGGTCTCGACCCCGCCGTCCGCGCCGCCTACACCCACGCCTTCACCGCGTCCCTGAACACCGTCTTCGTCGTCGCCGCATGCATCGGCCTCGTCAGCTTCATCCTCACCTGGATGATGCCCGAGAAACGCCTCCGCGACACCATCGCCACCTCCGCTGGCGATCTCATGCACGAGACCGCCGAGGTGTTTCCGATGCCGGTGGATGCGGAGGAGGTGCAGCGTGAGCTCGAGGAAGGCGAGGGCGAAGGCCAAATGCCAAAGGCCAATTTCAACTGAAGGGCGAGGGCCATGGCGAAGGCCAAAGGCCAATTAACGGATGGGCGAGGGCCGGGGCGAGGGTCGAAGGCCGGAGCGGGCTCGGCATGCGGGGGATTGCCGTGATTGTTGCAGGGTTCGGAGGCGGGCGGGGAGTTTGTGCGTTTGACGGCAATTATTGCCGTGGATGTTGCGCGCACCGGCGGCCGACGTTTAACGCGCAGCAATAGCGGCAATTATTGTGGGTTATGTTGCGGGCGTTCTGAGCGGGCGAATCGTTGCAACAATGGCGGCAAAAGGGCCAGGGCCAGGGCGAAGGCCAAAGGCCAATTGAAACGGAGGAATCGGACATGATCAGCAGAACAAATTCGAACACGCGCGCCACCGAAACCGCGCACCCCCTCATTGGCCTTTGGCCTTTGGCCAGTCGCCCTCGCCCTCGCCGTATTGGCCTTTGGCCTTTGGCCAGTCGCCCTAGCCCTGAAATCTGGCCTTTGGCCCTCGCCTTCGCCCTCGCCCTGCCGACGGCGTGCTCGCCAGCAGAGAAAGCTGATCAGGGCGGCAGCACAACCAGCGCGACAACGCAAGCCCCAGAAACGCCGTCGGCAGTCAACTCCACCCCCGAAGACTCCGCGATCTTCGAGGACCGCATGGCACTGGCGAAGCGGGAGAGCCTGGACACGCTGCCGATCGGGGAGATCATTGCGCGGATCGGGCAGACGTTCGTAGGGAATCCGTATGTGCCGGGAACGCTGGAGGCGGAGGGGCCGGAGAAGCTGGTGGTCAACCTGCGCACGTTCGACTGCGTGACGTTCGTCGAGAACACGCTGGCGCTGGCGCGCACCATCAAGGCAAGAGGCGACTACGCCAGGTACAAAGCGGAGCTCGCGCACATCCGGTATCGCGGGGGCAGGATGGATGGATATCCGAGCCGGCTGCACTACTTCAGCGACTGGATCGCGGACAACGAGTCGAAGGGCGTGGTTCGCAACCTTACACGCGAGCTTGGTGGCATTGCGGATCCGGAGCCGATCACCTTCATGACGTCGCATACAGACGCGTACAGGCAGTTGAAGGATACCGCTCTCGTGAGCGAGATCCGCAGTGCCGAGGCGCGGCTCACGGCGGCCGGCCGGCTGGTGATTCCGGAGGATTCCATTGAAGGCATCTCCGATTTGATCCGCAACGGCGATGTCATTGCCGCGGCGACGAATGTGAAAGGCCTGGACATCGCGCACACCGGCATCGCGCTGTGGGTGGACGGCACACTCCGGCTGATGCACGCGCCGCTGGTCGGCAGCACGGTGCAGATCAGTCCGAACACGCTGGCGGGGCGCATCAAAGCATCGGGCTCGCAGGACGGCATCATGGTCGCAAGGCCGCGGTAAGCACGCGCCCGTCCACCAGCTCCGCTGGCTTGATGCCGATTGCCGCCGCGAGTGTCGGCGCGATGTCCGCGGTGCGCGTGAACGTCGCATAGCGGCCGGGCCTGAACGCCGCACCCTTGAAGATGATCGGCACGAACGCGTCGTCGTCATTGGACGTGCCGTGCTTGCCCTCCCGCGCTGTACCCCACACATGGCCCGGTTTCACACTCACCACCGCCACCGCGTTCGCGTCCGGCGGCAGCATGTGCAGCCACCGGCGGGTGTGCGTGTCGTTGATGCTGTCGCCTTTTGCGAGGTCCGCGACCGTCGTCGCCTTCAGCACACCCGGTATCGCGCGCGCGGCTTTCAGAAAAACTTCCACTTCAGGCGACGGGTCATACCCCGTCCGCCGGAGCGCGGCTACGTCGACATCCAGGCGACCCCCGCTCAGACGAACCTCGCCGCTCCTGATCCCGTGCGGTGCGACCGCCGCGCGGAACGCTGCGAGCGCCGGGCGCATGTCGACGTAGGCCTCGCGTACCGCCGCCGTATCCTTCAGCACGAGCTCCGGGAAACGCGTCACGCCGTGGTCGGCGGAGAGTGCGAAGATGACGCGCGTCGAATCGACGCGTGCATAGACGGAGTCCATCAGCGCGCCGATCACGCCGTCCAGGCGCAGCAGCTCATCATGGATCTCGCGCGAGTCCGGGCCGAAGTCGTGGCCGATCGCGTCGAACGTCGAGAACGAGATCGCCAGGAGGTCGGTGTGGTCGTCTGCGCCGAGGTCATATGCACGCATGCCGCTGAGCGCGAGCTGCGCGACGATGCTGTCCATGACCGGGAAGTCGATGACCTGTGACGCCGCCGTGTCCGGCGACGCGGAGAGTACGTGCGGGAACGTGTAGCCCGTGCCGCCGGACTCGAACGGCACATTGTCCGGCTCGGGGTACTGCGATTCCGGCCGCGACAGCGTCCACGCCCGCCCCGCCATGGACTGCGGCAGCCGGCGCGCGTTGAACTGCTGCACCCACGTCGGCAGTGTGTCCGCGTACCACGTGCTCGTAGTGAACCGGCCGTCGCCCGCGTACCAGAACACCGGCTGGTGACTGCGACCGAACGGCAGGATCGCCGCGCGGTCCTTCCGCGCCACAGACAGCCCGCGTGATGCCGGGTCCGCGATCCGCATCCAGTCCATCAGCACACCGCCGCGGAAGCGGAACGGCGATGCACCGTCGCCCACGCCGCCGATCAGCGGCGAATGCGGGTCCGGCACGCCGTAGGTGTTCGACACAATCCCGGTCGACCGCGGGAACCGCCCCGACAGCAGACTCGCATGACCCGGCGCCGTCTCAGTCACCGCATGGTCCTGGTACGCCCGCGTAAACCACGCCCCCCCGTCGATCAGCCGCCTGAACCCGCCCGTCAACTCACGATCGAACCGCTGGAAGTAGTCCCCCTTCATCTGGTCCACCGTGATGAACACCACCAGCCGCGGCGGCGGCGGCGCCTGGGCGGAGACGGGGCTTGAGAGTAGAGCGGCTATGAGCAGTGGTATGTTGCGTATCGCAACCCTGAACATGGTGCGTCCCGGCAGGCGGTTTTCAGGCACAATCTCGCAATATATGTCCGAAACTCCGTTTCGGAATCCCCATAACGGCACGACTTATGTGTATGACGTGGTAGGGAATAGAGTCGTCTCGAAGCGAGGCCTTGACTCTACGGTCACCCTTTTGGTCAGGACGGGCCTCACCGCAGGCAAAGGCTCAGACCGCATGCTCCGGCTGATCGAGTATCAGCCTCTGAATACAAAGCGGCACTTCTACCGGTACGACGAATCCGGATGGATGCTGATGGATTCCCTCAACACCTCGGCACTTAGATTTCCGCAGCGGTATTATGCATCCGGCCTCCTATGGACGCATAACACGACGGCGGATGAAGACCAGTACCGGTACGATGGACTTGGTCGCCTCATCGCCCGCCGCACGGCCGCATCGAATCTGGACCCTCTCTTCTATGATGGCGTGAATCCCGGAATGGACGGAACCCAGGACATCATCCACGAGCCCGGCGTAGATGTTCCCATTTTCACAAGCAGTTGCATTCTTCTCGTTGCCGGCGGCCGCTTCTTGACGGCGCTTCCGGCGGGAACCCGTGTGCAGCGCCGGGAACCGGTGCCATTGCGGAAAGCTGGGGCTTCGATCTCCAGCGGCAGCCGGAGTTGACGACACCGGATTCAAGCCGCTGAGCTTCTTCAGGAACCGGTGGTACGACGCGACATCGGGTCGGTTCACCCAGGAGGATCCGATCGGGTTTGCGGGCGGCAGCAACCTTTATGCGTACGCCGGCAATAGTCCAGCCTTCTATCCAGATGAGCCGCCTCAGAAAACCATCCGTCGCATTCTTCGGAATTACGGCGGTGTCTGACTGTCTCGTGATGAGCTATGAAAGAAGTTTGCTAACTGGAGGAGGTCGCTGCGGCGTCCAAGGCTTCCGTGGCAGTCGTCCACTGCTCGATCAGATCATCGAGCGTGCGCTCTGCGGCCGAAAGCTCGACTTGGAGCGACGATGCGCGGCGCGCGCCCTCGGCGTTGACGTAGAGCGATTCGTCGGCAAGCTGCGACCGCAGCTCCACGATGCGCGCCTCGCCGGCTTCCACCGCTGCTTCGGCGGCGCGCACGGCGTCGCGGAGCTGGCGCAGTGATGCGGCGCCGGCACCGCGCTGCTTCGCGGTCTGGCGTGCGGCCGCGCGCTCGCGTTCCCGCCTTGCGGCAGCTTCCGCCTCCGCACGTTCCAGCGCGTCGACACGGCGCGCGTCGCGCGCGGCCTGCCATTCGTCGAACGTGCCGGGGAAGTCTTCGATCCTGCCGTTCTCGAGCGACCAGATCCGTGTCGTCAGTGCGGACAGCAGCGCACGGTCGTGGCTGACGAGCAGGACGGTGCCATCGAAATCCTCGAGCGCATCCTCGAGTGTCTCGATCGATTCGACGTCGAGATGGTTCGTCGGCTCGTCGAACATCAGGAAGTTGGCGTGCGTGAGCACGAGGATGGCAAGTGCGACGCGCGCGCGCTCGCCACCGGACAGGTTGTCCGCCACGCGCAGGGCGGCATCGCCGGAGAAGCCGAAGCGGGCGAGGTGTGACTGCACCTGTCCGCGCTCCCACATCGGCCGCAGGTCGTGAATCACGTCGAACAGCGTCCGCCCCACCGGCACCTGCGCCAGGTCCTGCCGGTAGTACGCCATGTCGATCGACTCGCCGACCTGGATCGAGCCCTCGACCGGCGGACGCTCGCCGCTGATCGCGCGCAGCAGCGTCGACTTGCCGGTGCCGTTCGCGCCGATGAGACCGATCACGTCGCCGCGCTCGATGCGCGCGCTGAACTTCTCGATCAGCGTCCGCCCTTCGACGGCGATCCTCACACCCTTTGCGACGAGCACCTGGTTCCCGCCGCGCAATCGCGGCTCCAGCCGAAGTCCCATCGTGTTCGTGTCGCTGCCGCGCGGCGGACTGAGTCGTGGCAGGCGAGCGAGACGCGTGCGCCGGCCCTGCGCCTGCTTCGTGTTCTGACCCGCGATGTTGCGGCGGATGAAGTCCTCCTCCGCGGCGATCACCTTCTGCTGCGTCTCGAACGCGCGCTGCTGCGCGAGCAACCGCTCGGCGCGCACCTCGACGAACTTCGTGTAGCCGCCCGCGTACGCTGTCGCCGTGCCGTGCTCGACGTGCAGCACATGGTCCGCGATCGCGGCGAGGAATGCGCGGTCATGGCTGATGACCATGACGGTGGCATCGAGCTGGCGCAGGTACTCCTCCAGCCAGCGCGTCGTGTCCAGGTCCAGATGGTTGGTAGGCTCGTCCAGCAGCAGCACGTCCGCGGGCGCGACGAGCTGCTGCGCGAGACCCACGCGCCCGAGCTCGCCGCCGCTCAATTGCCCCAGCGGCTGCGTGCGCGCGGCGACGTGGTCGAAACCGAGACCGTCCAGTACCGCATCCACGCGCGCGCCGTACTCGTAGCCGTCCTCGCGTGCGAACCGCTCGAGGTCGCGGTCGTAGCGCGCCAGCGCCGCCGGCGAGTCGCCGCCGGCTTCAGCGAGCGCGTGCGCCTGCTCCGCGAGCGACGACTCGAGCGCGATCAGCGGCGCAAACGGCGTCGCCGCCGCATCCCACACGGATGTGGCACCCGGAAATTCGCGGTGCTGGTCCAGCAGCGTGATGCGCAGACCGCTTGCCCGCGTGACCGTCCCGCGCGTCGGCTCCAGCAGACCGGTCAGCACCCGCACCAGCGTGGTCTTTCCGCTGCCGTTCCGCCCCACGATCCCCCAGCGCTGGCCGCGCGAGACCGTGAACGTCACGTCGGTGAGGATCGGCCGGGCATTGAACTCGACCGCCACGCCGGACGCCGAAATCTGTGTCACCCGCCTCCCCGATCCTGATGAAAACCGTGTGCGAAACCGGCCGGAAGCTAACCGCGGGTGTGCAGATCCCGCACGCCGCGGCATGCGGATCCCGCAGTCGTGCGGGTCCGGCGTCGCATAAAGTTGTTGTCTCCCAACGGATTTTTTGTGGCACCAACGGTGCCTTACCCACCCCCGCGAGCGTGCACTGTTACAGCACACGTTCCGGACGCCGGCCAGCCGGCCGGGTGTCCTGCCGAATACATGAGAAGGTGAATACGACGATGAAGTGGTCGATAAAGAGTTTGATGGTTGCGGCGGTGCTGGCGACGGGCGCCGCCCTGCCGGCATCGGCGCAGAACCCGGCGCAGCCCCGGCGGATCACGCTGGAGGAGGCGCTCCAGATCGGACTGCGCCAGAACACGGCGCTGCAGCAGGCCGAGAACGCGCTCGAGACATCCGAGATCGCGGTGGACCAGGCGAAGTACCGGTTCCTTCCGAACCTGAGCGGCTCGATCGGCACGAACCAGCAGATGGGCCGCAACTTCAGCCAGGACGAGGGCCGCATCATCAACACGACGACGCGCTCCCTCAGCACGGGCGTTTCCGCGGGTGTGACCATCTTCGACGGCCTGTCGAACGTGGCCAACCTGCGCCAGACACGCTACACGGCCGAGGCGAGTGACCTCGATCTGGAGCGCGCACGTGAGACGGTCGTGTTCGACGTGCTGACGCGCTACCTCGCGCTGGTGCAGGCACGAGAGCAGCTCGCCGTCGCCGACCAGAACCTCGCAACCGCCACCGCGCTCGAGGAGCAGGTGAAGGTGTTCGTCGACGCGAACCGCCGTCCGATCGCCGACCTCTACACGCAGCAGTCCGCCGTCGCATCCGCACGCGTGGCGCAGCTCCAGGCGAGGCGCGCAATCACGATCGCGGAGCTGAACCTGGTCAGCACGCTCAATCTCGATCCGGCCGGCGATTACGAGTTCGTCACGCCGCAGACCACGGACTCCGTGCCGGCACTGCCGGGTTCGATGCAGGAGCTGATGCAGCACGCACTGACCAACCGCAGCGACCTCGCGGCTGGGCAGGCCCGTCTCGAGGCGTCCGAGGAGGCAGTGAAGGTCGCGAAGGCCGCGCGCTGGCCGAGCGTCTCGATGTCAGCCGGTTACAACACTGCCGCTTCGAGCACGTCCGACTTCAGCATCCTGGACCAGTTCGATCAGCGCCGTGGCGGCTCCGTCGGTCTCAGCATGTCGATCCCGATCTTCGACCGGTTCGCCGCGAGCGCGAATACGCAGCGCGCCCGTGTGCAGCTCGACAACCAGCAGATCACGCTGAACAACCTGCGGCAGAACATCACGCTGCAGGTGCGCCAGGCGTATCTCGATCTCGAGCTGTTCCGCGAGCAGGTCGCGGCGGCGGAGATCCAGCTCGCATCCGCAAACCTGGCCCTCGAAGCGGCCGAGCAGCGCTATCGCGTCGGTGCCGGCACACTGATCGAGGTCACACAGGCGCGCACGACGCAGGCGAGCGCGCAGGCGGGGCTGATCAATGCCCGCTACAACCTGCTCTTCCAGACGCGGGTGCTCGACTACTACACGGGTGCGCTCGATCCGCAGAACCCGGCAAACTGACGATACGACTACTACTGGATAAGAGATAAAGAAAATGGAACAGTCAAAGATCAAGCGTTTCGCGTTGCCGGCAGTCGTCGCAGTCGCAGTCATTGCGGCGCTGGGGTTCTTCCTCACGCGCGACAGCGGCGAGCCGCTCACGTACCGCTTCGTCGAGGTCACGCGCGGCTCCGTCGAGTCGAGCGTCACTGCGACCGGCAAGCTGAGCGCGGTGCGCACGGTACAGGTCGGCACGCAGGTGTCCGGCCAGATCTCGGCGATTTACGTCGACTTCAATGACATGGTGAAGAAGGGCCAGGTCATCGCCCGCCTGGATCCGCAGCTGCTCGAGCAGCAGGTGCGCCAGGTGCAGGTGGAGATGGAGCGCGTGAAGGCGGACGTCGCCCAGAAGAAGTACGAGCTCGACCAGGCCACGCCGCTGTATGAGGCGAAGGTCATCACCGAGACCGAGTACAACACGGCGAAATACAACTACACGGTCGCGCAGTCCAACCTGAAGGCGCAGCAGGTCAATCTCGACCGCGCCATTCAGAACCTGAACTATTCGACGATCTACGCGCCGATCGACGGCATTGTCGTGGAGCGCAACGTAGAGCCGGGCCAGACCGTCGCGGCCAGCATGTCCACGCCGCAGCTTTTCCTGCTCGCGGAGGACCTCCGCAACATGCAGATCCTGGTGAACGTGGATGAGCAGGACATCGGCAATATCCGCGAGGGCATGAAGACGCGCTTCACGGTGCAGGCGTACCCGGACCGCAACTTCGAGGGCACCGTCCAGCAGGTGCGGCTCCAGAACGTCGCCACGGAAAACGTGGTGAACTACACCGTCGTCGTAAGCGTCACCAACGACGACGGTGTCCTGCTCCCGGGCATGACCGCGTCGGTCGCGTTCGAGGTGCAGCGCGCGGACAACGTGCTGAAGGTGCCGTCGGTCGCACTGCGCTTCCGCGCGCCGGAAGAGATGCTCGCGATGGTCGGCATGGACTCGATTTCCCGCCGGAAGACGGCGGACTCGATGCGTGCAGCGGGCGGCTCGAACCGCACGGGCGACAATGATCGTGTCACGGCGCCGGGTGGCCGTGGCGACAGCGCGCGCGCCGGCCAGACCGGCGGCGACCGCAGCGGTCGTGTCGCGCAGTCCGGCCAGCCAGGCGGACAGAGCGCGCAGCAGAATGGCGGCCGGGCGCAGAACCCGGTGGTGCAGAACCTCCAGAGCGGTCAGAGCCTGCAGGGCCAGAACAACGGCCGGCGCGGCGGCGGCGGCGGCATGCTGTTCTATGTCGACGACGCGGGCAAGCTGAAGGTGATGCGCGTGCGTACGGGCATCAGCAACGGCCAGGAGACGGTCGTCATGGGTGAGGGGCTGAAGGAGGGCATGCAGGTGATCGCCGGCGTCACGGGCGGCGCAGAAACGTCCGAGGGCGCGGCCAACCCGTTCGGCGGCCAGCAGCAGCAGGGCCGCGGCGGCTTCGGACGAGGGGCATTCTGATGAAGGACGTAGTCATTCGCGTGGAAGGCCTGCACAAGGTCTACGCGTCAGGAAAGAACGAGGTGCACGCCGTCCGCGGCGTGGACCTCACCATCGAGCGCGGCGAGATGGTCGCGATCATGGGCACGTCCGGTTCCGGCAAGTCCAGCATGATGAACGTGCTGGGCTGCCTCGACCGGCCGACGAAGGGCGCGTACTATCTCGATGGCGTGCGTGTCGACAACCTGAGCAAGGATGAGCTCGCGGACATCCGCAACACGAAGATCGGTTTCGTGTTCCAGGGCTTCAACCTGCTCCCGCGCACAACCGCACTCGAGAACGTGGAGCTCCCGCTGATGTACGACCGCACGGGTCGAAAGGGCGACTCGAAGGCGGCCGCGAAGGAGGCGCTCGAGATGGTCGGCCTCGGCCAGCGCATCGACCACGAGCCGAGCGAGCTTTCGGGAGGACAGCAGCAGCGCGTCGCGATTGCGCGCGCACTCGTCACCAAACCCGCGCTCATCCTCGCGGACGAGCCGACCGGCAACCTGGACACGCGCACCTCCATCGAGGTCATGGCGCTGTTCCAGGAGCTCAACGACAAGGGCATCACCATCGTCATGGTGACGCACGAGCCGGACATTGCACAATATATGAAGCGCATCGTCGAGATGCGCGACGGCGTGATCCGCCGCGACGTGCCGGTACTCGACCGTCACAGCGCCGCGGCTGACCTGGCAGAACGCGACCAGCTCGCGATGGCGGGATAACATGAAAGCCAGCAGACTCATAAGCATCGCAGGGAAGAGCATCCTCAAGAACAAGATGCGCACCCTGCTCACCATGCTCGGCATCATCATCGGTGTCGGCGCCGTCATCGTCATGGTCGCCATCGGACAGGGCGCCAAGGGCAAGATCGAGGCGCAGATCAACAATCTCGGCACCAACATGATCGTCATCACGCCCGGCGCGGCGAACACGACCGGCGCCAGCATGGGCGCAGGCTCGTCCAACCGTCTCTCGCTCGACGACTACGAGCTGCTGCGCCGCAACTCGCTCGTCATCACAGCCTCGTCGCCGGTCATGACGACGTTCAGCCAGCTCATCGGCGGAACCGGTAACTGGAGAAGCCTGATCAACGGAGTCTCCACGGACTATTTCGTCATCCGCGACTGGGATGTGACCAGCGGCCGCGTCTTTGATCAGAACGACGAGCGCACGATGCGAAAGGTCGCACTGATCGGCCAGACCGTTGCGGACAACCTGTTCGAGGGATCGGACCCGGTCGGCCAGCAGATCCGCGTTCGCAACGTTCCCGTCGAGATCATCGGTGTGCTGGAGAAGAAGGGGCAGAGCGCGACCGGCACGGACCAGGATGACATCGTCCTCGTGCCGTACACCACGTTCCAGGCGCGGCTGCAGAACCGCAGCTTCATCCCGCAGATCCTGGCGAGCACCAGCTCGCAGGCGGACATTGCGGCGGGAATGTCAGAGGCACGTCTGACACTGCGCGCGTCGCACAAGCTGCAGGAGTTCGATCCGGACGATGTTACGATCCGCAACCAGGCGGACCTCGCGCAGGCCGCGGCGGGCACGACGGAAGTCATGACCATGCTGCTCGCTGCGATCGCCAGCATCTCGCTGGTCGTCGGCGGCATTGGTATCATGAACATCATGCTGGTGTCCGTGACCGAGCGCACGCGCGAGATCGGTATCCGCATGGCCATCGGTGCACGCGGCCGTGACGTCATGCGCCAGTTCCTGGTCGAGAGCATTGTCATGAGCATCATCGGCGGCCTGATCGGCATTGCCGTCGGCTACGGCTCCGCCGCGATCGTCGAGCACATGACGGGCTGGGGCACCGCGATCGCGCCGCAGATGGTCGGCATCGCGATCGGTTTCTCCGCCGGCGTCGGTATCTTCTTCGGCTACTACCCGGCGAGGAAGGCCGCTGCGCTGGATCCGATCCAGGCCCTGCGCTACGAGTAACGGATGAACGTTTCAGGCATCGGGCGCTGGGCCCGGTGGGGGTGGCTCGCCACGACGGTCGCCATGGCACTCGCACTGCTCGTGACGTCGTGGGCGAGTCATCGCCGCATCGTCCGCGCCGCGAACGTCATGAACCGCGGCCAGAGCGAAGTACTGCTCGAGTCGGTGCGTCAATACTTCCGCGACACGGAGCCGCTCCTCTCCGAGCTCCGTCTCGATTCCGTCTATGACGTGCAGCATTCCGCCGGCGTACGCTACATCGGCATCTTCGACACACGGGCACCGGCGCTTTCCGAGGGCCGTGGTCCCATCGCGGAGGCCGGCACACCGCTGGACGATCCCCGCCCGCCGATCTTCGCACCCAACCAGCCGCCGCCACGTCTCGATCCCGTGAATCTCGGCGAGCGGATTCGCGCGTACGGCGGCGTGCGCATGTCGGGGCAGGACTCGCTCGGCAATCGTACCCGGCGGGGCGCGCTCATGGTGCTCGAGTTCGAGCCGCAGGTCGCGCAGCAGCTGCAGGCGCAGGCCACCCGCACGTTCGCACTCGCCGTCATCGTCACCATCGTGATGATGCTCGCATCGTTCTTCTTCTGGCGGCTGTCCATGCACAGCGAAGCCAACGAGCGTCGCCTCGAGCACCAGGCGAGGCTCGGGATGCTGGGCGAGATGTCGGCCGTGCTCGCGCACGAGATCCGCAACCCGCTCGCGTCGCTCAAGGGCAATGCGCAGCTCCTGGCGGAGCGCATGCCGCCCGAAGGCGCAGAGCGCAGGCGCGCGGACCGCGTAGTACAGGAGGCCGAGCGTCTCGAAGCGCTCACCAGCGACCTGCTCGACTTCGCGCGCTCAGGACCGATCGAGCTCAGTGCGGCCAGCCCCGCGGCTGTATTGCGCGCGAGTGTGGAGGAGGTCGGCAGTGATGGCTTCGATATCCGAACGGACGAAGCGCCCGCGTCATGGAAGATGGATGAGACGCGGATGCGGCAGGCTCTGACGAACGTGCTCCGCAATGCGCGGCAGGCATCGCCGGACGGTGTCAACGCGGAGGCCGCCGTCGCACAGCGCAACGGCCACCTCGTCTTCACCGTACGGGACCGCGGTCCCGGCATTGCCGCGGGCGACGAGAAGAAGATCTTCTCACCGTTCTACACGACGCGCACGAATGGCACCGGCCTGGGACTGGCCGTTGCCCAGAGAATCGCCGAGATGCACATGGGCGAGATTGTCGCCCGCACGCATCCGGACGGCGGTGCGGAGTTCCGCATCGAGATCCCCTCGACCTGAGGCTACATGGCCAGGATCCTGGTTGCGGACGACGAGGCCGGCATTCGCGAGTTCATCGCCGAGGCGCTGGAGGATGACGGCCACACCGTCACGCAGGCAGCGGACGGCGGTGAAGCCGCCGAACGCATCGCGCGCGAAAGTTTCGACCTGCTGCTGACAGACCTCAAGATGCCGCGCCTCGACGGTCTCTCGCTGCTGCGCCGTGCGCGCAGCGAGCAGCCCGAGATGGAAGTCATCATGCTCACCGCGCACGGCTCCGTCGACACCGCGGTCGAGGCCATGAAGCTCGGTGCATTCGACTACCTGCAGAAGCCGATCGCGAGTCCGGGCGAGCTGAGACTGCTCGTCGGCCGCGCACTCGAGCGGCGCTCGCTCATGGCCGCGCGCGACCGCATCGCACGTGATGCGCCGGACCTCGCCGCACTCTCTTATGGCGACCCCGTCATGGCGCCCGTCGTCGAAGCGCTGCGGCGAGTGGCGCGGACGAGCTCGACAGTGCTGTTTGCGGGCGAGAGCGGGACCGGCAAGGAGCTCGCGGCCAGGACGCTGCACGCGTGGAGCGATCGCGCCGATGGGCCGTTTGTCGCTGTGAACTGCGCGGCAATTTCGGAGACACTGCTCGAGAGCGAGCTGTTCGGCCATGAGAAGGGTGCGTTTACGGGTGCGACGGCGGCCCGGCGTGGCAGGATCGAGCTCGCCGACGGCGGCACGTTCTTCCTCGACGAGATCGGCGAGATGAAGCCGGAGCTGCAGACGAAGCTGCTGCGTGTGCTGCAGGAGCGGCGCTTCGAGCGCGTGGGCGGCACGCGCACCATCGATGTCGATGTGCGCTGGGTGGCGGCGACCAATCGCAACCTCGAGGAGCTGCTCGCGAGCGGTGCGTTCCGGGAAGACCTGTATCACCGGCTTGCAGTATTCCCGATCACACTGCCGCCGCTGCGCGAACGGCGGCAGGACATCGTGCCGCTGGCGCATACACTGCTCGCTCGTGTCGCGAAGGAAATCGGCAAGCACAACCTGACGCTCACGGAGGCGGCGGAGCGCGCGATCACCGCGGCGCCCTGGCCGGGCAACGTCCGCCAGCTCGCCAACGCCCTCGAGCGCGCGGCCATCCTCGCCGATGGCGACGTCATCCGGCCGGAACACCTCGCGCTCGGACCTGCCGGTCCGCTCAGCGCCGTGGCCGCGGGCGGCAGGCCGCAGCTCAGCACGCTCGAGGAGATGGAGCGCGCGGCCATCGAGGAGGCGCTGGCCGCGGTCGGCGGGAACCGGCGCGAGGCCGCCGAACGGCTCGGCATCGGCGTTCGCACGCTCTACGAGAAATTGAAACGCTACCGCGGAGAAGAGCCCGGCGAGTAGATTGCTGTCATGCTGACATCAGAACAGCTGGCAGCGCTGCCCGTGCGCGGCGGTTTCAGACTCCGCGGCCTCGAGATGACGCGCATCGAGACGTTCACCGATGCCGCCTTCGCGTTCGCTCTCACACTCCTCGTCATTTCCGGCGACCCTCCGACCACCGCCGCGGACCTCAAGCAGGCGCTGAAGGATGTACCGGCATTCGTTTCGAGCGCCATCCTGCTGATGGTGTTCTGGTACAGCCACAACGACTGGAGCCGGCGCTACGGACTCGACGACATGAAGACCGTGATTCTAAGCTCCGGGCTCGTGCTCGCAGTCATGGTCTATGTCTATCCGCTCCGCTTCGTCGCGCGCGGCTTCTTCCTGTTCATTGCCCTGCTCACCGGACTGCCAGTCAGCGCCCTCATCGGGCCGGACGGGCAGCCGACTGCGGACGCATCCACGGTGACCGAGGTCAACGAATACTTCATCATCTACGGTATCGGCTATGTCGTGATCTCTGCCATCATGGTGCTGCTGTACCGGCATGCACTGTCGCAGCGCGAAGAGCTGAGCCTGAACGAGTTCGAGACGGTCACCACGCGGGGAGATGTAGGCGCGTGGTCGATCATGTGCCTGGTGGGATTTCTGTCCATCATGGTCGCCGTCGCCAATCCGTTCATCGGCGCGCCCGGCTTCGTCTACATGCTGCTGTCCTTCGTCATGCCCGTCTGGGGCGCGCGTGTCCGCCGTCGCCTGAAAACAATATCCGAAAATGCGACGCCGTCACCGCAGGAGCAGATGACGCCCGTCACGACGGTCACGCAGGGCTGAACGTCATCCGGCCGGCTGCGACGTCAACGGCAGTGAGTCGGACGCGCAGAGAGTCCCCATCCTTTCGTGTAACGCCGTCGGCGTCCAGGCGGCCCTCGATCACCGGCGTCGTCAGCATGATGCGCGCATCCTGCTTCGATGCATCCGCTACTACTGCGTCGAATGTCTCGCCCACTCGCGGCTGCATCAGCAGCATGGTCGCGTACCTGACCACCTTGCGCTCCACCGCGCGCGCGGCGTCCTCCATCCGGCTGCAGTGCGCGGCGATCTCTTCCAGCTCCACGTCGCCGTACGGACACTTCTCACCGGCAAGTACGGCCTTCACGATGCGCTGCGTGACGACGTCTGCGTAGCGGCGGTTGGGCGCAGTGAAATGCGTATAGTCCTCGACTGCCAGCGCGAAGTGCGCGCCCAGGTCTTCCGCCCGGTGCTCCACCATGTACTCGCCGGATCCGAGCAGCCGCAGAACCGAGAGTGAAACGCTCGCGAAATTCTCGGGATCGCGCGCGCGTGCGGCATTCAGGAACGCTGCCAGTGCCGTGCGGTCCGGCGTATCGGGCGCCGTGCCGCCACCCTCCCGGATGAGCGCTGCAATCTGAGACCAGCGCTCCGGCGCACCCACCATTCGGCGGATCCACGACACGTCGTGCTTCTCCAGAAACCCCGCGATCGTCGCGTTCGCGGCGATCATGAAGTCCTCGATCAGGTCACGCGCGGGACCGGGATGCGTCAGCACCATGTCCACGACGCGGCCGTCTTTCACGACAGGACGCACCTCGTTCCGCTGGAACTCCAGTGCACCGAGACGCTCGCGCTGGCCGCGCAGCCGCTCCGCAGCATCGTTCTGAAGCCGCAGCTGCTCCTCCATCTGCGCGGCTTTCGCCGGGAGCGGACCGGCACCGGACAGCCACGCGTTGATGGTCTCGTAATCCAGCTGCACCGCGTTCTTCACCAGCGCACGATACACTTTGCCGTTGTTGAGGACGCCGTCCGGCGACGCCACGAACTCCGCGATTACCGCCAGGCGAGGCTGGTCGGCGAGCAGGGAGGACAGACCCTCCGACAGACGCTCCGGCAGCATCGGCAGAAGCACCTCGCCGCCATACACGCTCACCGTGTTCTGTCCGGCGCGCAGGTCGAGCGGCGAGCCGCGCGGCACCCACTCGTCCACGTCCGCGATCGCCACCAGCACCCGCGTCCCGCCGGGGACCGCCTCGGCGTACTCGAGCTGGTCTACGTCACGGGTGGTGGGGTTGTCGATGGAGGACCAGGGCAGGTGGGTCAGGTCCATTATTCCCCCGGCCGCTGGACCGACGGGAAGGGCGTCGAGCTGGGCGGCGGCTTGGGAGGTCAGGTCGACCTGGAACCCCGCCTCCCGCAACAGCCCCAGCGCGTAGTCACGCAGTTCAGAATGCATGGTTGGAGGCGGGTGCAAAGCGCTTGCCGCGCTTCGCAAGCAAGCACTTGCTTCACCGGATGTTTACGCTACCATTCACCCCCATGAATGACCACCACAACCACCGCATCCTCGAGGCTGCCGCCCGCGTATTCGAGGAGCACGGTACGCGCGGCGCGACCACTCGCCGCATAGCAGAAGCCGCGGGCGTCAACGAGGTCACACTCTTCCGCCACTTTGGTACGAAGGAAAAGCTGCTGCGCGCAGCGCTCGAGTGGGCCGCGGGCGAACAGCAGGAGCGCTCACTGCCGCAGCTTCCGGATGTGCCGGTGGATCCCGTCGCAGAGATGACGGAGTGGTGTCGCGCGCATCTGCACAGCCTGCACGAGTGCCGCATGCTGATTCGCACGACGATCTCCGAGTTCCAGGAGAATCCGGACACCGCGATGTGTGGTACGCAGATCCCGGCACGGGTGGCGAATGGTCTGTATGCGTACATTCTGCGGCTGCAGGAGAAGGGCCTGGCGGCGAGGAATTATGATGCCCGCTCTGCGACGGCACTGCTGATGGGATCGGTGTTCGCGGATGCGATCACGCGTGACATCGCGCCGACGCGTTTCCCCTACAGTATCGATGAAGCTGCAACGCAATACGTGGCACTGTTCGCGCGCGCGATCGGTGTAAAGGATTCCCGAGGAGAAACCCAGTGAAATTTTCCAGGTCATTGTTTGCGCTGGTGCTGGTGTTCAGTGCCGCGGTTCCGCTGCCTGCGCAGGAGCCCGCGCGGTCGGGTCGTCCGCTGTCGATCGAGGAAGCGCTGAGTCTCGCGACGGCGCGCAGCGAGCAGGTGACGATCGCGGGCGCGGGTGTGGAACGCGCGCGCGGCCAGCAGCTGCAGGCGAAGAGCCAGTACTACCCGCAGCTCAACGCGTCGGCGAACTACTCGCGCGCACTCGCGTCGGAGTTCGAGGATGCGTTCGGCGGCGCGTCACCTGATACCACAACCACACCACCGGACTCGGCGGGCGGTGGTGGCGGCATCGACTTCAGCCAGCTGCCCTTCGGACGGAAGAACACGTACCAGTTCAATCTCTCGCTGTCGCAGAACCTGTTCGCCGGCGGCCGTATCCGTGCGCAGAACCGCGTCGCCAATGCATCGCGCACCACCGCGGAGATCGCGCTGGCGGAGGCGAAGGCGCAGGTGACGCTGAATGTCGCACAGGCGTATTACGATGCGTCGCTCGCGGAGCGTCTCGCGGACATTGCGGAGGAGACACTGGCCCAGGCCGGGCGCACGCTCGAGCAGGCGCGGCTCGCGCGGCAGGTCGGCAACCAGTCGGAATTCGAGCTGCTGCGCGCGCAGGTCGCGCGTGACAACCAGGTGCCGGTCGTGATCCAGCAGCGGAGCGCGCGCGACCTCGCGCTGCTCCGTCTGAAGCAGCTTCTCGATCTGCCCGCGGACGAGCCGATCGTGCTCACGACGCAGCTGCTTGCGGACAGCCTGATGCCGGTCGCGGGTTACGCGCCCGAGATCGACGTGCAGCAGGCGGACTCGCTGTCGCGGTCTGCGGTTCGCCAGGCCGCGGCCGGCGTGCAGATCCGCGAGGCGTCGCTCGACATCTCGCAGGCGCAGCGCTGGCCGTCGCTCGCACTGACGTCCAACTACACGCGCGTGAACTATCCGGTGGACCTGCTGCCGCAGTTCAACGACCTGCGCACGAACTGGACGCTCGGGCTCAACATGCAGGTCCCGCTGTTCACCGGCGGCCGGATCAAGGGCGACGAGGTGATCGCCGAGGCGAATGTCACAGAGGCCCGTGCGACGCTGCAGCGCACGAAGGAGCTGGCCGCACTCGACACGCGCAGCGCGCTGCAGGACCTGGCTGCAGCCGAGGCCGCGTGGGAAGCGAGCTCGGGCACGGTGACACAGGCCGAGCGCGCGCATGCGATCGCAGAGCTGCGCTACCGTGAAGGCATCTCGACGCAGCTCGAGCTGAACGACGCGCGTCTGCTGCTGCAGCAGGCGCAGGCGAACCGCGCGCGCGCCGCGCGCGACCTCCAGGTCGCACGGGTGCGCATTGCGCTGCTGCCGGACCTGCCGCTCGGCACGATCGGCGGCACGAGCGGCGGCTTCTCACCGACCATGGGCGGTTCGGGTGCGGGCGCGGCAGGCGCGGCCGGCGCCGCGAGTGGTGCAACCACCGGTGCAGGCTTCGGGGGTGCGGGTGGTTTTGGAGGACAGGGCGGAATGCAGGGTGGTGCGACACAGAATCCATTGGGGGGAGGCCGATAGATGACGTTGATGGCGTGGAGTGAAACACGGCGGACCGGCGGGGGCCGGCTGCTCAAGCTGGTCATACTCGCCTCGTTTGCAGCAGTTGCCGTGGCGTGCGGCCGGGATTCCGGCGAGGATCCGGCGGATGCCGCGGCTGAGGAGATGGTGGTCGGCACGGACGGCATCGCGATCGTGCAGCGCAGCGTGATCGAATCCGGCCCGCGCATCTCGGGCTCGCTCGAGCCGAAGGACCAGGCCGCCGTGCGCGCCGAGGTTGGCGGCTCCGTGACCGGTGTATCGGCCGAGCCCGGCCAGTCCGTGGCGCGCGGCCAGGCGCTCGCGCGCATCGAGGACCGCACCGCGCGCGATGCATACCTGTCCGCGCAGTCCGGTGTGCGCGCAGCGCAGCAGGCGTTCGAGCTCGCCGAACGCCAGGCCGAACGCTCGCGCACACTCGCGGCTGCCGGTGCGATTGCGGAGCGCGACCTCGAGCTCGCCGTGAGCGCAATGGCGACCGCCCGCGCGCAGCTCGACGACGCACGGTCACGCCTTGCCGCGGCGCAGAAGCAGCTCGACAACACGACCGTACGCTCGCCGATCGCGGGCATTGTGAGTCAGCGCCCGGTCAATGCCGGCGACGTGGTGTCGCCCGGCACACTGCTCTTCAACATTGTGGATCCGAGCAGCATGCGGCTGATGGCGTCCGTTCCGTCCGAGCAACTCGGCCTGCTGTCGACCGACATGGCCGTGCAGTTCCAGGTGCGCGGTTATCCGAACCGCGTATTCGACGGCAGAATCGACCGCATCAGCCCGACGGCCGATCCGGTCACGCGCCAGATCCCGATCTGGGTCTCGATCCCGAATCGCGGCGGCACTCTCGTCGCAGGCCTGTTCGCGGAGGGACGCGTGGCGACGGAGTCGCGCGAGACACTCGTGATCCCGCTCAGCGCCGTCGAGGTCAGCAGCACGCCGACCGTGCTGAAGATCGCACAAGGGAAGGTGCAGTCGGTGCCGGTCACGATCGGCATCCGCGACGACGCCAATGACCGCGTCGAGATCACGGCCGGCCTGAGCGCCGGGGACACCGTACTCGTCGGCGCGGCGCGCAGCATCACGCCCGGCATGCCCGTGCGCGTCGGGCCTGCCGCAGAGTCCACTGCACGTCCCGGAACGGAGTAGGTACACGCATGTGGATATCGGATTTTTCGATCAGGCGTCCGGTCATCACGATCGTCGTGATGCTGGCGCTCGTGATCTTCGGCCTGTTCGCAGCCATGAGCCTGGACACGGACGAGTTCCCGGAAGTGAACCCGCCCGTCGTCATGATCGCGCTGCTGTATCCCGGCGCATCGCCGCAGTCCGTTGAGCGCGAAGT
>DASUXU010000043.1:0-3521 GCA_036377735.1 Longimicrobiales bacterium | reverse complement strand
CGCGCGAAACATTTCCTCGAGGAGAATGACGGCGCAGGCAACACGTTCAAGGCGACGGCGAAACCGGTGCTGATCGGCACGGCCGTGGTCGGTGCGACGACGATGATCTTCTCGATCATCGTGATCCTGACGCAGGGCCTCACCGCAAACATGGATCAGCTTTCGCTCATGCACCCGCCGTTCCTGCTGGGTCTGATCGCGGGCGGCTCCGTGATCTACTGGTTCACGGGCGCGTCGATCCAGGCGGTGTCCACGGGCGCGTACCGCGCGGTGGAGTTCATCAAAAACAACATCAAGCTGGACGGCGTGAAGGCCGCGTCGATCGAGGACTCGAAGCGCGTGGTCGACATCTGTACGCGCTATGCGCAGAAGGGCATGTTCAACATCTTCCTGGTCGTGTTCTTCATCACGCTCGCGTTCGCGTGCGCCGAGCCGTTCTACTTCATCGGCTACCTCATCTCGATCGCACTGTTCGGCCTGTACCAGGCGTTCTTCATGGCGAACGCCGGCGGCGCGTGGGACAACGCGAAAAAGCTGGTGGAAGTCGACCTGAAGGAGAAAGGCACGGACCTGCACGCCGCGACCGTGGTCGGCGACACGGTCGGCGACCCGTTCAAGGACACGTCCTCGGTGTCGCTCAACCCGATCATCAAGTTCACGACGCTGTTCGGTCTGCTCGCCGTGGAGATGGCGATCGAGCTGGCGCCCGGCATGCGCATGATCCTCGCCGCGGGCTTCCTGGCGGTCGCACTCGTCTTCGTCTGGCGCTCGTTCTATGCGATGCGGATCGACGTGAAAATCTGAGGTTGGCACCATGAAGCGTGAGCTGCTCGTCGTTTCACTGCTGTCGCTCGTCGTAACGCCCGCCCTGCACGCGCAGTCGCGGGCGACACGGGACCCGTTTGCCGACAGCATCCCGGCGTGGTCCGAGCAGATCCGGATCCGCGAGTCCTGGCTGCCGAAGCGCCACGCGATGCTGCTCGAGATGATGCGGCGCAATGACGTGCAGATGTTCATCGTCGTGAACGAGGAGTTCCACGACGACCCGCTCGTCCATCTCGTCGCGCCGCCCCGTCCGTATACCGGCAACCGCGACTGGTTCATTTTCGTGGACACCGGTGGCACGTCACTGCGCCGGGTTGCAGTTACGGGGTTCTCCGAGGACAACCTCAAGCAGCTCTTCGAATCCCCTGACGAGCCCCGTCCAATTTCGGCTGTGCTGCCGGAGCTGCTCAAGCAGCACGATCCGAAACACATCGCATTGAACATCGGCGGCCGGCGTGGCGTCACGCGGTCGCTCACGCACGGCACATACGAGGAGCTGCAGAACCTGCTGGGTGCGACGTATCAGCCGCGCGTCACGAGCGCTGCGAATCTCGTCGAGGAGTATCTCGACACGCGCATCCCCGAGGAGATGCCGTACTACACGCGTGCAGTGGCGCTGACGGAGTCTCTCGCGCGGCGTGCGCTGTCCGACGAAGTGATCCGGCCCGGCGTTACGACTACAGGCGACGTGCGGAACTGGCTGTACGACGCGATGTGGGCGGCGGGTGTGCGCACCTGGTTCCAGCCTGACCTGCGCGTGCAGCGCGCGGGCAACGCGTCGGCGACTTCGCGCGGATTCCTCGCTGTTGCACCCGAGAGCACCGTCATCCGGCGAGGCGACGTGGTGCATCTCGACTTCGGCATCTCGGTGATGGGGTTCGATACGGACTGGCAGAAGATGGCGTACGTGCTGCGCGAGGGTGAGCGTGATGTGCCGGCGGGACTCAAAGCCGCGATGCGCAACACGAACGCGCTCCAGGATGCGCTGATGCGCACGTACTCACGTCCGAATGCGACGGTGTCCGCGGTCTACGACTCCACCATGGCCGAAATGCAGCGGCGAGGAATAACGGCGCAGATCTATTCACATCCGATCGGCAACCAGGGTCACGGCCTCGGCGCGTCCATCGACTTCCGCGGCGCTCGACCCGGCAATACCGCTACATCGAAGAAGCTGCGGCCGGGATCCTATATCTCGATCGAGCTGAATACGAAGACGCCGGTGCCCGAGTGGAACGGGCAGGAGGTCTTCGTGATGATGGAGGACGACGCCTGGCTGGCCGACGACGGCTGGCGCTTTTTCCGCCCCCGCCAGGAAGCCTGGTACCTGATCGGCCGCTGATCGAAGGACATACTCCTCCCCCGGGCCGGCCATCCAGGCCGGCTCTCTGACGCCGTAACGCTATGATTTCCTGAGACTTAAGCCGGGTGGGTGCGGGTTGCGCCGGTCGGACAGGATCCGGGCGAACTCCTAATATAACACTTTTACCCGGTTTGCGAATCCCCAGAAATTGGCCATCCCCCGGAGAACCCCGAATGCGAGATTTCAGACGTCCGGACCGGACTCCACGACGAACCACTGAACAGGAAGACCACCATGAACGCGATCAAGCAGTCCTTCAAATACGGCATTTCCTCCGCCCTGCTCGTGATCCTGCTCGGCGGCATGCAGGCGTGCGCCGACAGCCCGATGGAGCCCGTGAGCTCCTCGAACGCCCGCTTCTCGGCCGTCGCGCCGGCGGATACTGTGTGGGTGGGTGATGAGGGCGTGGCGACTGACTGCGTCATGGTGAACAACGTGTGGCAGTGCCAGGGGAAGCCCCGGTAACAGTCAGTTCTGGAAGCGACGACTTTTCAGAACGCCAGAGCGCGCCGCCGGCCTCGCGGCTACATATGCCTGGAGGTCGGCCCGCGCGCGCACCGCATCGTGCATGGCCGTCGCGAGCCATGCTCGTTCCGGCAGGATTTCGTCGCCGAGTTGTCCCGATGTGGATAGCCCATCATAGAGTTCGTGCGCCCGCGCGATCTCGCCGCCATTAGCGAACGCGACGCCCGCCGCTGCCTTGAGAAAATCCTGCTGTGGCATTCCCAATGAGGCTGTCTGTGCCAGCGCGCGCTCGACAATCTTCATCTCGTTCGGCGTTGCTGTGGTGTTCCAAGCAATGATTGCAACCTCGCAGTAGGATCCCCACCAGGATGCGCCCATCGTGCGCGCAATGTCGTCGCATGCGGCGCGCGCCGAAGACGTATCCCTATTCTCCAGTGCCGACTGGAAAAGCCGCAGCCGTGTGGCAGAAACATCCCTCGCGTACATGTCGGCTCTGAGCGCCCGCTCCGCTGAGTATTGAGCCTGCATGAAGTTGCCAGTGTTTGTGTAAATCGTGCTCAACGCAGCCCACGAACGGGCGCTCTGCTTTCCGGTGTTGACTGTCTGTTCGAGTGTGTATGCCGCTGAATCGCGGTATGCACGGGCATCAGACTGATCTGCTGACAGGGACCAGACCCAGAAATATAGAAGTCCCTTTACTTCGTCGATTCGCGGATCGGTATCCGTATTCTTTCCAGCGAGCCGTATCTGCTCCAGCCCCGCGTGCAGGACGGGCAGCGCTGTGGTCAGCGGCTCCGTCATGCCGTGGACAATGAGCCACATTCTCGCGAGCGCGATTTCAGCGCGCTCGATGTGGATGTCGGCGGAG
>DASUXU010000042.1:0-6102 GCA_036377735.1 Longimicrobiales bacterium | reverse complement strand
GCGTCGCGCGACCATGGCGTGACGTCCACGGCAGCACCCGCTGCACTGAACCGCGCGCGCCACGCCGGCAGGGCTGTCGAGTCGGGACGGACATGTGCGACGACGTGCGTGTCCGACGTCGCAAGCTGGCGCACGACTTCCGCGCCCGTGTATCCTGTGGCACCGGCCACGAATGCGGTGATCATACCTTCTCCGTCTGCAAAGGCAGGGCAGTGTGCAGCAGGGCAGTGTGCAACGGGGCAGTATGCAGCCCCTCAGAGACATAAAGGTCGTGGATCTCTCGCAGAATCTCGCGGGACCTTACTGCACGCAGATTCTCGGGGACCTCGGCGCTCACGTCACGAAAATCGAGCCGCCCCCGGGCGACCCTGCGCGCGCCTGGGGACCGCCGTTCCACGATGGCGACAGCACGTTGTTCCTCTCGGCGAACCGGCACAAGACGTCGCTCACGCTGGACCTGAAATCGGACGCCGACCGCGCCCGCCTGCACGACCTGATCGCGAGCGCAGACGTGTTTGTGCAGAGCTTCCGTGCGGGCGTCATCGAACGGCTCGGTTTCGACGACCAGAGCCTCCGCGCACAGGACCCGCGCCTCATCTACTGCTCCATCACTGCATACGGCGCTGCCGGCCCATTAAGCAATCAGCCCGGTTACGACCCGTTGATGCAGGCGCGTGCAGGGCTCGTCTCCGTCACGGGCCATCCCGGCCAGCCCGCAAGGGTCGGGACGTCGATTGTGGACATGGGCACCGGCATGTGGGCCGCAATGGGGATCCTGGCTGCACTGCGCGAGCGCGACACGACCGGTGTCGGCGCGCACGTATCGACCGCGCTGTTCGACACTGCGCTCGCGTGGAATGCATACCACATTATGGGCTATCTCGCCGGCGGTCCCGTGCCCGCGCCGGCCGGCACGGCGTTCCCGCTGATCGCGCCTTATGACGCGTTCCCGACGCGCGACGGCCGGCTCATGATCGCAGCCGCGAACGACGGCCTGTTCGCGAAACTCTGTGATGCACTGGGCCTCGTCGCATTGAAAGATGACCCGCGCACGCGCACCAATCCACAGCGCGTGGCGAACCGGACCCTGGTGGACCAGGCAGTCGCGTCCGCTACGAGCAAACACTCGACCGCAGCGCTGGAGTCGCTGCTGCGTGACGCTGGAGTGCCGTGCGCGCCGGTGCTGGACGTGAGTCAGGTCGTGGCGGAGGAGCAGACCATCGCGAGCGGGATGATCGTCCCGGAGGAGACGGGCACGCTGACCACGATCGCGTCGCCGCTGATGTTCGATGGAAAAAGACTGCCGGTGGGCAGCGCGCCGCACCGGCAGGAGGGTGAGAAAGCTTAAACGTCGGTTATGCGACGTCGGTTCTGCGTCCCGGCCGGCGAGGCTGCAGGGGACGGCTGCGCGCGTTCGTGCGTGCGAATCAGCACGGCCACGCCGCCGGCCAGCGCCGAGATGGCGAAGAGCAGCGAAGCCAGCATCCCCGGCCCGGACGACCAGGCGGACGGCCCCTCCTCGGCAGCGCCCAGCTGGATCACCACCGGCGGCAGGCTCACGATCGACGCCAGCTCCGCCTTGCGCTCTTCCGCCTCCGCCTTGATCTGTGCGACGGCGTACGCGCCATACTGCTCGGGGAACACCGCAACGTGGTAGTGCGGCGGCCGCTTCTCGCGGGTGACATCCAGCAGTGCGTTCCGCTCCATCGACAGCAGCGCGTCCTCCAGCCAGCTCCGGCACTTCTGCGAAGCCGGCACCCGCAGGTCCACCGCCATGCCGGCCGGGTGGACCGAAAGCGGCGAGGCGTTGCGCGGCTGCTCGGACGTCGGGCGGGTCAGGCTGGTCACCACCATGCGCTGCCCGCACGCGTCCCGGTACTGCGCGCCCAGCCGCTCGACGAACGTCTTCAGGATGGGACGCGCGTACGGATGCGACACGTTGGACAGCGTGTAGTCCTCGTTGCCCTGCACCCACACCAGCCGGCCCTCGGTCACCATGCGGGTGACCTCGGCGCTCGTCCGAAGGAACGAAAAGTCGTTCTCCTTCGCCACCGCGTTCTGGTGGGTCATGGACGATCGCGACCCCGACAGCTCGCCCGCGGCCGACCATTCAGCCGACACCGCTCCGCTCCCCGCCAGGGAAAAGCCCACAGCCAGTAGTACAATCCGCCGCATCAAGCGCCCGCTCTCCCGCCCGTTGGAGTTGCCGATGTAGTTGTGTTATAAGGAGTTACACAATATAAGGGGGATCGTTCCGGAGAGGAAGCCCTGGGCCCTTCGGGCCCACCGGCTAATGGCTAATGGCTAATGGCTAAACCGAGCTTCTTAGCCCATTAGCCCATTAGCCCATTAGCCATTCGACGTCAAAGACGTCGTCAGACGTCTTTGACGTTCGTCACGATCCGCCCCACCAGGCCGTACTCGATGGCGGCTTCGGCGGAGAGCCAGAAGTTGCGACGGGTGTCGTCGGCGATCTTTTCGACGGTCTGGCCGGTGCGCTCGGCGAAGATCTCATTGAGGCGCTGGCGCATGTTGAGGAGCTCGCGGGCCTCGATCTCCATGTCGGCGGCGCTGCCGCGCATGCCGCCGGCGGGCTGGTGGAGCAGATAGCGCGTGTGGGGCAGCGAGAGCCGGCGCTCGGTCGGCACTGCGACGTAGATGAGCGCGCCGGCGCTGGCCACCCAGCCGGTGCCGATCATCCGGACAGGGGAGGCGATGTACTGGACGACGTCGTGGATGGTGTCGCCCGACTCGACGTGGCCGCCCTGCGAGTTGATGAAAATCGAGATCGGCTCGTCCGAGACGCTGTCCATCGCCAGGAGCTGGCCGATCACGTTGGCGGCGAGCTTCTGGTTGATCTCACCGCTGATGATCAGCGTCCGCTTCTTGAAAAGCAGGTTGCGCGCGTCTTCGGTGATGGCCGTGGGCGTGATCGCCGGCGAAGTCCGCGGCTCCGGCCGCTCCTCCTCGCCGTCGTCATCGTCGTCGCCCTCGTCCGCACGCAGAGCAGTGGCGTGGAAGGCGGGGGAGGTCAGCGGCATATCGCGGAGGAGCAGGGTCAATTCGTCGTCGCGCATCGTGTGAACGCCTCGAACTTCAGGAATACGGTTGCCGGAGTGTTCCGGCGTGCAGGCATCATGCCCGGTTGCGCAGCAATTGTGACCTGCCGCCGCAGTCGTGGCAAGCCGCGGCGGCCGGCATATGCGCCGGAACAGCAGTCCTCCGCGCCGGTAGAACCGGTTCCGTACGTTTGCCGGTCCGGCGGGCGGCGGGTAAGTTGACCCGCTCCGCCGAAAGTCGGATACGGGTTCTTCCACACTCATCCAGAGGCACTATGTCTACGGGATACATGACGGCGCGCCGCACAGCGCCGGCCCTTCTGTTCGCTGCGGCGGTACTGCTGCCGGGCTGCGCATCGCAGTCATCGCAGGTCTCGCCGGGGACGGCGCCGACGCCACCGCTGCAATACGGCAATCCACTGAAGCTCACGCCGAAGCCGACCACGACCGCGATCACGGCGCAGGACCTGATGTCCCGCCTGTACGCGTTCGCAGACGACTCGATGCAGGGCCGCCAGGTCGGGCGCGAGGGCAACATGAAGGGCACTGCGTTCATTGCGCGCGAAATCGAGCGCCTGGGCCTCGAGCCGGCGGGCGACAACGGTACGTACTTCCAGAACCTGCCGGACACGAAGCTCAACGCGTATGGCCCGTCCACGTTGTCCGTGGCTGGCCGCTCGCTCCAGTGGAACCGCGACTTCACGGCGACCGTCCCGGGCAACGGCCTGCAGCCGGCGACGCTCGAGGGGACGTTCCCGGTGATCTACGGTGGTGTGCAGGGTGACACGACGGTCACGCCCGCACAGGCGGCCGGCAAGATCATCGTATTCTCGGCGAGGCCCGCGCAGCCCGGCCAGTTCGGCGGCGGCAGGGCGGGTGGCGGACCGGCCGCGGCGCGCTATGCGGACGCGGCTGCCACGGCCAGCGTCAATCTCGACGGCATGACGCCCTACGAGATCGAGCTGATCAGCGTCAATGACAACCGTGCGACGTACTGGCGGCCTGCCCGCGAGGGCGCGCCGGCGCCGGCACCGATGCAGACCGCACTCCGTCTGACGACGGCGGGCGCGGAAAAGCTGTTTGGCCGCTCGCTCGACGGCCTCGCACCGGGCACGACCGTGAATGGTGTGCAGCTGAAGCTCAACTTCACGAGCACACCGAAGCCCGGCTGGGCCCGCAACGTCGTCGGCATCGTGCGCGGTACGGATCCCGTCCTGCGCAACGAGTACGTCGCGATCGGCGCGCACAATGACCACGTCGGATACAATCACACGCCGGTCGATCACGATTCCGCCGTCGTCTACAAGCACATGGCGATGGCGATGAGCATCCGTAACGCCGACACCATCCGCGCACTCACGCCGGAAGAGCGCGCGCAGATCGTGGTGAACGTGGACAGCCTGCGCCGCATCCGGCCGGCGCGGATGGACTCGATTTTCAACGGCGCAGACGACGACGGCTCCGGCTCGATGGCGCTGCTCGAGATCGCGGAAGCGTTCGCGAAGGGCGAGCGTCCGAAGCGCTCGATCCTGTTCGTGTGGCACACGGGTGAAGAGGGCGGCCTGGTCGGTTCGGCATACTACTCGACGCATCCGACCGTGCCGATCAACTCGATCGTCGCAGCGATCAACGTCGACATGATCGGCCGCGGCGGTCCCCAGGACCTGCCGGGCGGCGGGCCGGACTACCTCGGCGTCGTCGGCCGCAACATGCTGTCGCCCGAGCTCGGCGCGATGGTCGAAGCCGCCAACGCGAAGCAGAAGCGTCCGCTCAAGCTCGACGACCGCTTCGATACCGATGTCCGTCCCACGCTCGGCGCTTCGTACAACAACATCTACCAGCGCAGCGACCACTACAACTACGCGAAGCAGGGCATCCCGATCGCCTTCTTCTTCACCGGCCTCCACGGCGACTACCACCAGGTCACCGACGAGCCGCAGTACATCGACTACCCGCACTACACGCGGATCACGAACTACATCCACGACGTGATGGTCGAAGTCGCGAATAATCCGAAGCGGCCTGCCGTAACGAAACCGGTTAGCTGAGGCGGGACGGCCGCTAATGGCTAATGGCTAATGGCTAATGGCTAATGGCTAAATGGCAGACCCCCGGCGCGCACAACGCACCGGGGGTCTTCTCATTCCCCCCGCCCCTGATTGGCCTTTGGCCCTCGCCCTCGCCCTCGCCCTCACTTAGCCATTAGCCCATTAGCCATTAGCCATTATCTGTTCAACCAGTACGCCACCTTGATCAAAAAAGTATTGTCCGGGTGCAGGTCCAGCAGATCCCGGTAGTCCTCGTGCCATGTGCGGCCGTGGGGTGAGACGGGACCGAAGCGTTCGGCCTGGCGGCCGTGCGCCCAGACGAGGAACAGCGTGGAGCCGGGGCGATACTCGTAGCGCATGACGGCGTTGGTGCGGAGCTGCTGCACGTTGAAGCCGCGCCGCTCGCCGGTCATCGGCGTATAGTCGGCGTAGCGCGCGTCGTAGTCGTCCGCGTCCGGCGTCGCACTCAGCTCGCGGAATGCCGTGTATGTGCCGTCCGACGCGAACGGCTCGCCGTACAGCTCGAACGTGAGATTCGGCCGTGCGGTGTAGTTGACGCGCAGATTCATCGAGACCGTGCGCTGGTCGAGCCGCGCGAATGTATAGTGCGTGGTTCCGTCCTCGTCGACGATGTTGTCGAACCACTGCGTGTCGTTCGTGTCGTGCGAGATGTTGGCACCGACGGACGCCTGCAGCCGGGTGGACACGCGGAAGTCCACGCTGGGCGACAGCGAGTAGCCATGTGACTTGCCCTCGTCGCCGTAGCTGAGGTTCACCCACATGGACGGCACGGCGAACATGCGGTCGTCGCCGTTCACGCCGAACCAGGGGAAGAGTCCGGGCGAGATGCGGAGTGCCGGTCCGCCGCGGGTGCAGCGGTCACACCAGGACTCCCCGAGGCTGCCCGCCGTCGCGCCCGCATGGACGTTCCAGTTGTTGTCGAGATCCATGTGCACGTTGGTGTTCCACGCGTTGTCCAGGCGCAGGCCGTCCGT
>DASUXU010000041.1:0-3732 GCA_036377735.1 Longimicrobiales bacterium | reverse complement strand
TTCTCGTCCTGAAGCAGGACGCGTTCCACCGTGGCTACCTGGGTCAGCAGCAGGCGAAGATCCTGACCATCCTCTGCTTCGAAGGGCTCCACGCGAGCGTATAGGAGAGCTCGCCACCCGCCTCATACCGGAATGTCGGCATAGTTGCTACCTCAGCGACGAGCGAGTCCACCGCCGCCTTGCTGATCTGCACCTTCTCGACCTCGTCATGCAGTGCTGCATCCGGGAACGGATCACCCATGCGCAGGCTGTGCTTCGCCCGCACCATCGCATCCTTCAGGTCGTAGAGCACCGCGTCACGGTCCACGCCGCCGGGATATGCCTTCTTCATGGTGGCCGATGGTCCATCCTTCGTGAACATCGTGTCCGTCAGGATGCGCTTCAGGTGGGACAGCACTTTCGCGTGCGCGGCGGAATCACTGAACGTGCTGCGATACTCGTACTGGAAGTACCGCGTGGTATTCCAGGCATCCCGATAAAGTGTATCGGATGCTGCGGAAAGAATCAGGAGCTCGACGTCCGCACTGTCGGCGGAAGGACCCTCGGCGTGGACGACAAGGGTCTCCGGCCGGCCATCGCCCGTCAGGTCGAATGCCCGCCGGGCATCGTAGACTTTCGCGCCCGACGGCGCCGCCTCGAAGTCGTCGGGGGTGCGCATCGGCGGCACGCTCGCGGACTCGCCGGGTGTTGCAGTGTCTCCCCCGGTGGCGCTGTCGATCGTAACAGCGCTGCCGTCGCGATCGTCCGAAGCGCACGCGGTGGAGTCAAGGGAAGCGAGCAGCAGTGCGCAGAGCAGGAACGTACGGGTATATGTCATCAGGAAGTCAGCTCCTCCAGGTCTTCAAGGGATCGCGGCCAGTCCTCGCCCAGCAGGCGGGAAAGAGCACGGTCGGCAAGCAGCCTGCCACCGGTCTGACACGTCGCGCAGTAATTCGTCTCATTCGACGCATACACAATGCGCTGCACAGGGGATCCGCATCGCGGACAGGGCTTCCGGTATCTGCCATGTACGGCCATTTCCGGGCGAAAGGCCGTAACCTTCGCAGGGAAGCCGTCACCGGCTTCAGTGCGCAGGCGGTCGATCCACTCACGCAGGGTTGCAACGGTCGCCGCGTGCAGAATATGGAGCTCATTCGTGCTCAGCTGTTGGGTGCGGCGGACAGGCGACAGCTGAGCCCGCCAGAGGATCTCATCGGAATATGCGTTGCCGATCCCGCCGAGGATGCGCGGGTCCGTCAGTGCGCGCTTGAGTGTCCTGTTCTCACGGCGGAGTGCTTCGGAGAAATCCTCAGTGGATGCACTGAGTGGATCGATCCCGCCGCGGTCCTGCGCGGCGACCGCGTCCGCACCGCGCAGCACCCAGAGGCCCGCGCGCTTCCTGGTCCCGGCCTCGGTGAGGATGAGGGTGCCGTTCTCGAAATCGAATGCCGCATGACCGATGCGGCGAGGCAGCGGGGCCGCGCGCTTTGCAACCCACTGGAACCGTCCCGCAATCATGAGGTGGATGACGACGTAGAGGTCGTCCTCGAAATGGATCACAATGCGCTTGGCCAGGTGTCCCACGTCGCATACAGTCCGTCCGTTGAGCGCACTGAGCGGTGGATCCCAGGTACGGAGCAGGGAAGGCGAGATGGTGCGGACGCGCTCGAGCGCGCGGCCGCGGATGACCCGGCCGAGCGCTTCCACATAAACGGTGATATCCGGCAGCTCGGGCATGGTACAACGTAGCGAACCCGGGTACCGGGTGGCACGGGCACGGAGTTTGAACGCAAAGGAGGCCCCCGGTCAGGCGATCCCGCCGTGCCCCCGCCAGGCCGGTCACTGAAGCATCAGGAGCAGGACAATGAAAACAGGTCGTACTTTCTTTGCGCTGGCACTGGCCACCAGCGTCTTCGCCGCGTGCGACGACGCGAGCGGTCCGGACGGCGCGGATGTCCGCATGTTCATGAGCCGGAGCGACGACGGTCTTGCCGTCATAGCGGCCGGCAGCACGGCGGGCGCGATCCCGCTGAGCATCGTCGATTCGATCAACATCCGTCTCACGTCCATCCAGGCATTCAGCTCGAGCGACTCGTCGGACGTAACGCCAATCGACCTCACGGCCGAGGGCGCGCGGATGGTGAACCTGCTCGACCTGCCGGTGCTCGCGACGGACTCTACGCTGATCGGCCGTGATGAGGTGCCCGTCGGGACGTACAACAACATCCGTCTGCGTTTCGACAGCGCGACGATCACGCTGAACCAGGCGGTGATGGTCGGGAACGTCAACTATCAGCCGGGCACGTATCAGCTCACGATCCCGAGCGGTCTGAGCTCCGGCATCAAGGTGCAGGGCGCTACCGTCGTCGTCGATGACATCGATGACGTGGTCTCCTTCAATCTCACGTTCGACCCGACCACGAGCGTTGGGACCATCGTGGCGACGGGCGCGAACAAGCTCATGATGAGTCCGGTGATCCACGCCCGGGCGAACGTGAATCCCGACCAGGACTAGCTCCACGGCTGGTCGGATGACACAGAAACGGCGCCCCTGGGGATTGGTCCCCGGGGGCGCCGCCGTTATATTCGGGGCTGTCCAGAGGTCGGCGGCCGAGCGAGGCTGAGCCGGCATTCGAAGATTCGCCGGTCGAGCAGGACCGGCGTCGCACCGGCCGGGAGCCGGTGCACCAGACCGGCGGTGGTCGCCGGTCGCGCTGGGCGGGGGAGGTCCCCGCCGTGCTCGACAAGTGAATGGAGTCCTACGTGACGTTCGAAGAACTCGTCTCCGCAGACGCGCTCAGGCGCGCCCTCGCGGAGCAAGGGTGGACAACACCCACACCCATCCAGCAGAAAGCAATACCGGCGGCGCGCGAGGGCAGAGATGTCGTCGGGATCGCGCAGACGGGAACGGGCAAGACGGGAGCATTCCTGCTGCCGTCGCTCGAGAAGCAGCTCGACCTGGAGGGCCTGCACACACTCGTGCTGTGTCCGACGCGCGAGCTTGCAGAACAGGTATCGGAGGATGCGCGCGGCCTGTTGAAGCACACGGAGCTGTGGGTCGGGCTCGTGGTCGGCGGCATGCCGATGCGTCCGCAGATCCGTGACCTGCGCGCGGGCTTTGATGTGCTGGTTGCGACGCCAGGCCGGCTGCTCGATCACATCGAGCGCGGCAACGTCGATCTCAGTGCCGTAAAGACGCTGGTGCTCGATGAAGCGGACCGCATGCTCGACATGGGGTTCCGCCCGCAGATCGATGCCATCCTCGCAAAGCTTCCGGTCAATCGTCAGAACATGCTGTTCAGTGCGACCATGCCGAATGGCGTGCATGCGATGGCGCTGCGCATCATGAAGGATCCGCTGTGGGTCGAGGCCGCGCCGCAGTCGACGGTGGCGGATCGCGTCGAGCAGAAGGTCTATTCAGTGCGCACGGAGAAGAAGTCCGGCCTGCTCGTGGAGCTGCTGCAGTCCACGAACTGGGAGCAGGTGCTCGTCTTCTGTGCAACAAAGGTTGGCGCAGACGGTCTGATCTCGCGTCTCGAGAAAGCGAAGATCAGTGCGGCGGTGATGCACGGCGACAAGGACATGAAGCAGCGGCGCGGCGCGCTGGCGGACTTCGCCGCCGGCAAGGTGCGAGTGCTCGTGGCGACGGACGTCGCGCAGCGCGGTCTCGACATCGACGGCATCTCGCACGTCGTGAATTACGACGTGCCGCGCCAGCCGGAAGACTATGTGCACCGCATCGGCCGTACGGCG
>DASUXU010000040.1:0-3440 GCA_036377735.1 Longimicrobiales bacterium | reverse complement strand
CACTGGCAAGGGCAAGGCCCAGGGCGAGACCCGCGGCGGTGCCGAGCGTGCCGGCGGCGACGTGAATGCGCGCGGGCCGCTTCGAGCGGGACTCCTGCCACTGTGCCGCGAGCTCGAGACCAGCCTCGACATAGCCGAGCGTGCCAATGGCGTCCGAGCCGCCGGGCGGTATGACGCATGTACGCCCACGTCCATCGAGGGCCGCGCGCCACAGTGCGAACGGGACGCCCTCCATGCGTGGCGTGAACCGCACTTCTGCTCCGAGCGCTGCGCACATCAGCGGGATCCCGCGCACGTGCGGCGTTACATGCTGGGGGAACAGGATGGTCGTGACATCGAAGCCGAGTCGTCGGGCATAGACGGTGGTGGCGAGGGCGTGATGCGAGCCGAACGCACCCGCGGTTACCACGCGTGTTGCGCCGCGCGCGCGCGCCGCGGCCAGGAGAAACTCCAGCTTTCTGACCTTGTTGCCGCCGTATGCGTCGCCCGAAAGATCGTCGCGCTTCACCTGCACGCTCAGCGCGTTCTCACCACCAGCAGGTGGCAGGGTGACCGTCTCAATCGGCGTAGGCAGCGTGGCGAGCTCGACCCAGGGGATGGCGGCAGCGGCGCGCGGAAACCATTCGTACAGGCGACGGGTCATGGGGCAAACTACGGCGCGCGTGCGGTGCCGGCCATTGACGCGCGATACGGCTGCCCCGAATCTGACACATGACAACCCGCGGATCCGCCCTGCTGCGCGGTAACGTTCTCTGGCTCAGCGTCGTTTCCCTGCTGAACGACGCGGCCAGCGAGATGATCTATCCGCTGCTCCCGATCTTCCTCGCCTCGATCGGCGGCGGGCCGGTGATCCTCGGCGTGATCGAAGGGATCGCGGAGAGCACCGCGAGCCTCGTGAAGCTCGCGAGCGGGTGGCTGTCCGACCGCAGACGCCGCCGGAAGCCGCTGATCCTCTGGGGCTATTCTCTCGCGGCGCTGACCCGCCCTCTCCTGTCCCTCGCCACCGCTCCCTGGCACATCCTGGCGGTCCGGTTCAGCGACCGGATCGGGAAGGGGCTCCGTTCCGCTCCGCGCGACGCACTTCTCGCCGCTTCCGTGTCCGCCGATCGGCGCGGTCGCGCGTTCGGCATTCATCGCGCGGCGGACCACGCGGGATCGGTGATTGGACCCCTGGTTGCTGCGGGTCTGCTGCTCCTCATGCCCGGCCAGTACCGCTTCGTGTTCGCGGCCGCGCTCGTGCCGGGGCTCGTCACGGTTGCCACCATCTTTGCGCGGGTCACAGAACAGCGGACTTCAGGCGACGCGGGACCCGCCATGCCAGCCGCCGGGAGTGTCACGCCGTCGCTGCAGGCGCCGGCGATTCAGGACGCTGGCGCGGGGACGCGGTCGATCCTGCCGGTTCTCGCGGTATTCGCGCTGTTCACCCTCGGCAACGCGACGGATGCGTTTCTTCTGTTGAGGGCGGGTCAGCTTGGCGTCAGCGTCGTGGCGATTCCCCTGCTCTGGGCTTTGCTCCACGTGAGCAAGATGACGTTCAACGTGGTCGGTGGTACTCTGTCCGACCGGTTCGGTCCCGGCCGATCGATCGTCGCAGGCTGGCTCGTATACGCACTGGTCTATGCGGGCTTCGCGTTCGGCACGAGTATCGCCCATGCGTATATTCTGTTCCTCGTCTACGGACTGTTCTACGGACTGACGGAAGCACCGGAGAAGGCATTGATCGCAGCATTGTCACATGAGCACGGACGTGGCGCGGCCTTCGGCGCATACCATTTTGCCATCGGCATCGCCGCACTGCCTGCGAGCGTCCTCTTCGGCGTGGTGTGGTCCGGCGCCGGCGCGCACTGGGCCTTCCTGATGGGAGCGGGCATCGCACTGGTCTCGGCCTTTCTGCTGCCGTTCGCGCTGCGCTCCCACACGCGGGTGCCGGCATGACGGGGCGCTCGCAGCTAGACCCGGCAGGCGGTGAGCACGCACAACGGTTCGTCGTCGTACTCAACCGCACGCAGGACGTGGTGAACATCGCGACATCGATGCGGGCGATGATGAATATGGGTCTCCGACGCCTCCGGCTCGTTGCGCCGGTGGACTTCAATGCGCACCGCATCAGCGGCATCGCGCACGGCTCCGAGCCGATCCTGGAGCGCGTCGAGTTCTTTGACACACTCGCGGATGCGCTGGCGGACGTGAGCTACACGGTCGGCACGACTGCCCGCCGCCGATCGAGCGCCTTCGTCTGGGAACACCCGCGGGAGTCCGCGCAGCGGCTCGTGACGCTGGCGCGCGAGCGGGAGTCGCAGGGCCCGGTAGCACTCGTATTCGGACAGGAGGACACCGGCCTGGCGACGGAGGAGCTCGACCTGTGCGACCTGCTGCTAATGGCGCCGACCGACGCGTCGTACGCATCACTCAACCTGTCGCAGGCAGTGCTGCTGATCACGTACGAGCTGTGGCTTGCATCGCAGGAGCAGAAGCCCGCGCTGCCCACACCCAAGAGGAACGCGGAACCGGTCTCGACTGCAGAGCTGAACTACTTCTTCGCGGATACTGAAAGCGCACTGGCATCCATCGACTTCTTCAAGACGCGCCAGTCCGCGACGATCATGAGAACTGTGCGCGCGGTGTTCCGGCGCTCCGGCATGAACGCGCGCGAGGCCAAGCTCTTCCGTGCGATCATGATCGAGGTACGGAAGTACGTGGAGCGGATCCGTGGCGATGCGCCCGCATGAGCATTCCGCTCCTCACCCGTCGGAGGCAGTCCGGCGTCTCGTTCTGGCCAATGGCTGGAACGCCACTTCCTACCAGCTGCTGAACCCCGGCTTCGAATACTGGTTCACCCCTGATCGCGAAGCACTCGTCGCGTTTGTCCGTCATCACGGCGTACGCGTGGTCGCGGGCGTGCCCGTGTGCGCCGCCGATAGCACAGCGAACGTAGCGGAGGCGTTCGAGCGCGATGCTGCGGCCTGCGATGAACACGTCGCATATTTCGCAGTCGAACGGCGAGCACTCACGGCCTGGATCCCACGCCGCCCTGAAGCCACGGCATTCCTGATTGGTGCCCAGCCCGTCTGGCGGCCGGACACGATGGTCAGAACGCTGCACGAGCGGCCGTCGCTGCGCGCGCAGCTCAACCGCGCGGCAAACAAGGGCGTGGCTGTAACCGAGTGGGACCGTGCCCGCGCGATGAATGCACCCGCGCTGCGTGCGTGTCTCAATGAGTGGCTCGACCGGCGCGGCCTGCCCGCGTTGCATTTCCTCGTCGAGCCGGACACACTGGGTCATCTGGCGGACCGTCACGTGTTCGTCGCGGAGCGGTCCGGTACAGTCGTTGGGTTCCTCGTGGCATCGCCGATCGCGGCCAGGCATGGATGGCTCGTCGAGCAGATCGTGAGAGGTGAGGACGCGCCGAACGGCACTGCGGAGGCGCTGCTCGACGCAGC
>DASUXU010000039.1:0-5443 GCA_036377735.1 Longimicrobiales bacterium | reverse complement strand
CAGGAGTCCGGTGCGCATGTGGCCTCGGTGGCTGTGCGGTGCGACGCACCGCGGTGATGTTCGACGGCGCACTGCATCGCGCCGGCGCGTTCGACCGTACGTACCGTCCCGGTACGCCGGGTGTTCCGGGGCCCGCCAGTCTTGCAGAAACGGGCGCTCCGGGTGCATTCTAGAGCCATGGATAGAACCAGCCCTACGGGCGACAGCAGGAAGCCGACACGCCGGCTTCGCATCTTTCTGCGCGACTTCCGCATGGTCGAAGCTCAGGTCAGCTTCGGCGACGGACAGTCGCTCGCAACCTACTTCGCGAACCGCAAGCAGTACGTGAACCTGCGCGGTGCACACTGGGCGAGCACTCAGGAAGACGCGCAGCACGTCGCGCTAAAGGTCGACCAGGTCCTCTGGGTCGCAGCACCCGACGGCGACATCAGCCTCACCAGCGCTTCACTGCCGCCCAGCCAGCGCGTCGTCGAAATCCAGCTCGACGGCGGCCTCCTCCTCAGGGCTGGCCTGCTCATCGCCAACCAGCAGCGCCTCAGCGACTATCTCGAGAGCGTCCAGCAGTTCATTCCCGTGACCGCCGCCCAACTCCTTCGCAGCGGCCGCCCCCCCAAGAAAGTCAACGTCACCCTCGGCGACATCGTCCTCAACCAGCAAGCCATCCAGGCCGTCTGGGAAGTCGAGTCCCAGCCCAGCACCGAGGAGCGTCAGCCCGCCACCACATCCACCGACTTCGCCCCCCCCTCAGACCTCAACTTCTAACCCCCTCCGCCCTAATCCCTGCCACCCTGGGCCCCAACCCCATCCCTATCCCCATCCCTGACGGCCCGAAGGGCACAAGGCTACGGCGTCCCGCGAAAACGCGGACGCTGAATGTACTTCTTGGTCTGCTTCTGCCCCGTCCACACCTTCTCATTCGACTGCAGGTCCACCAGCGTCGCATCGATCTGATAGTAGATGACCTTCTCGCGACCCTGCGAGTCGGTGATTGACTCGATCGTACCCTGTAGCATGTACTTAGCGCCAAGCTCCTGGGCCAGCCGGGCACGCGTCGCTGCCGTCGCATTCTGCTGCTGGTCAGCGCGCTCATCGCGCACATCGACACGCTCGTCCTTCGATGCGACGACGCGCACTGCACCGGAAGTGACGTAGGCCTTCTCGAGCTCCTTCGTGAACGTGGCGACGGGAATGTGCTCCATCGTGTTGTTCGCGAAGTGACCAATGATCACCACGGGGGCCTCGCCGCCGTGCGCTTCGGTGTAGCGCCGGAGCCAGGGCTGTGAGAGGCTGGACTCGATGAGCTCGTTGGCGACGAGCCGGGAGTCGGTGTCGTTCCAGCCGCCGGAGAGGTCGGTGACGGCGTTGGGATCGATGCGCGTGACTTTCGGCTGACCGCATGCGACCGGTATGAAGGCAGCGGAAAGTGCGGCCACGCGCAGCAGCGAACGTGCGGACACGGTTGAAGGCATGACGTTACCTCGGGTCATCGGTCATCGGTTCGTATTTCCGCCGGCTGGCGGTCGTTTGCGAGCTACTACCCAGCGTTTCCGGCGAAAGTTCGCAGGTCATGTGGCCAGGGCGGTAAGGCGGTTGCCCAAGGCGTGACGGGGCGCGATCTTACGCCTGTTGACGCCCCTCCCGCACCACACGTGAAGTGCCATGCGATCAGAGATCACCACGCCGGAAGTGCTGAGCGAGGAAAGCGCAGTGGAGCTGTCGCTGCGTCCGCAGCGGCTGGAGGAGTTCATTGGCCAGCAGAAGGTCAAGAACTCACTGCGCATCGCGATCGACGCCGCGACCGGCCGGCGGGAGGCGCTGGACCACACGCTGTTCCACGGACCGCCCGGCCTGGGCAAGACCACGCTCGCAATGCTAATGGCGCGCGAGCTGGGCGTGAACATCAAGACGACATCGGGTCCGGTGCTCGAGAAACCCGGCGACCTGGTCGGCATCCTGACCAACCTCCGCGAGGGGGACATCCTCTTCATCGACGAGATCCACCGCCTGCGTCCGATCGTGGAGGAGTTCCTCTATCCGGCGATGGAGGACTACCGCATCGACATCCGACTGTCGGAGGGTCCGAAGGCGCAGACCGTGACGATGCCGGTCGAGCGCTTCACGCTCGTCGGTGCGACGACGCGTTTCGGCCTGCTGACGCCGCCGATGCGCGCGCGCTTCGGTATCGTGCAGCGGCTGAACTTCTATACGCCGGAAGAGCTGGCCGTAATCGTGACGCGCAGTGCGGAGATCCTGGGCGTGGAGTGTTCCGCGGATGGCGCGAACGAGCTGGCCCGCCGGTCGCGCGGCACGCCGCGCGTCGCTAACAGACTGCTCCGCAGGGTGCGCGACTTCGCGCAGGTCCGCGCCGATGGTGTCATCACGCAGGATGTCGCAGCGGAAGCGCTGCAGCTTCTCGATGTCGACGAGTACGGCCTCGACGAAATGGACGCGCGCATCCTGAAGTGCATCATCGAGCATTTCGACGGCGGCCCCGTCGGCCTCAACACGCTCGCCGTTTCAGTGGGCGAAGATGCGGGGACGCTCGAGGAAGTGTATGAGCCGTTCCTGATCCAGAACGGTTTCCTGATGCGCTCGCCGCGCGGCCGCATCGCCACGAAGAACGCATACCGCCGCTTCGGCTACTCGCTGCCCGCAGAGCGCGACGCGGCCGCCGGGCCGCAGGCGAACCTGTTCGAGGGGTGATGGACGTCGTCGCGCTCACGTTCACGGATCGGCGGCTGCTCACGGTGCGCTACGAGCAGCACGGCAATTCGCACACGGCGATGCGCGCGGCGCTGTCCGCGGCAGGTGAATCGGAGACGGTCGTCCTGCTCGATGCACTGCGCGAAGTGGAGCGCGCGTTCGACCTGGACCTCGGCCTCGTCTGCCACCTGTTCGCGCATCGCGGCGAACCCGATCGCCATCCCATCGAGAAGCTGGTCGTCGACTTCATCACGGATCTCCAGGCCGGCGATGGCGACGAGCTGCTGTGCATCCTCCCCGACCGCGTGCGCCAGGTCCGCGACCTGATGCAGGGCCGCCTCGTGGGCGACCCGGACTGACGCGACCCGCCGGACTCGCAATGTCCGACACATTCCGCGATACTGTCCGCACATGACTACACAGCACCTTCCCACCTCCGCGTTCGACTACGAGCTCCCCGACGAACTGATCGCACGGTATCCGGCGGCGCAGCGCGACGAGAGCCGCCTGCTGGTCCTCGAGCGCACCGGCGACATCGAGCATCGCACATTCCGCGATATCGTCGACCTGATCCCGGCCGGTGATGTGCTGGTGCTCAACGAGACGCGGGTTCTGCCGGCGAGGATCCTGGGGAAGCGGCCGGGTGGGGGGGAGGCCGAGGTACTGCTCCTCGAGCGCAGACCGGACGGGGCGGGGACCTGGGAGGCGCTGGTCCGGCCGGGGGCGAGGATCCGGGCGGGGCGCGTGATCCACGTCGCAGACGAATTCAGCATCGAAGTGCTGGACGTCCTGCCGAACGGGAACCGCGTGGTGCGGCTGGTGACGGACGTGCCCGAGGATGAGGCGCTCCGCCGCTGGGGCCGCATGCCGCTGCCCCCCTACATTGACCGCGCCGCGGAAGCCACGGACCTCGAGCGCTATCAGACTGTCTACGGCACCGCCGCGGGGTCGGTTGCTGCACCTACCGCAGGGCTTCATTTTACGCAGTCTGTGCTCGATCGGCTCGCGGCGAAGGGTGTGAAGATCGCCCGCATCGTGCTGCACGTCGGCGTCGGCACGTTCCGGCCGGTCGAGGTGGAGGACCCCGCGGACCACGAGATGCACGCGGAGCGGTTCACGGTGCCGGCGGATGCGGCGGAGATGATCAACGAAACGCGTGCCGCGGGCGGGAAGGTCTGGGCGGTCGGCACCACGGTCACGCGCACACTCGAGTCGGTGGCGGATTCGCACGGACGGATTCGTGCATGCGACGGCAGTACCGCGCTCTTCATACGGCCCGGCTATGAATTCCGCGTAGTGGACCGGCTGCTGACGAATTTCCACCTGCCGAAGTCGACGCTGCTGATGCTCGTTACGGCGCTCGGCGGGTATGAACGTGTGATGAATGCCTATGCGACGGCGGTGCGCGAGCGCTACCGCTTCTATTCGTACGGCGATGCGATGCTGATCCTGTGATGGTGTGCTGCGTTGTTTGAATTCGACGTCGTGAAGACGGATGGTGTCGGGCGGGCGGGTGTGCTGCATTTGCCGCACGGCATTGTGCATACGCCGGCGTTCATGCCGGTGGGCACGCAGGCCACGGTGAAAACTGCCTCGCCGGACGAGCTGAAAGGCATCGGTGCGGAGATCATCCTGTCGAACACGTACCACCTGTACCTGCGCCCTGGCCATGATGTCGTAAAGCAGCTGGGCGGGCTGCACAGGTTCATGAACTGGGACCGCCCGGTGCTGACGGACTCGGGCGGGTTCCAGGTGTTCAGTCTCGGGAAGACGAACAGGGTCAGCGATGACGGCGTCGTCTTCCAGAGCCACATCGACGGATCACGGCACCTGTTCACGCCGGAGAGCGTGATGGAGGTGGAACGCGCGCTGGGCGCTGACATCATCATGGCGTTCGACGAGTGTCCGCCAGGCCAGAGCAGTCACGCCGTCGCACTGGAAGCGCACGAACGTACCATGCGCTGGCTCGAGCGCTGCCGCACGCGCTTCGACGAGCTGCGCGACATCGATGGTCAGACGGATGCGCAGACGCTGTTTCCGATTCTGCAGGGTTCGATCTATCGCGATCTGCGGCTGGATGCAGCGCAGCGCATTCAGGAGCTGTACGACTGGCACGGCCTCGCGATCGGCGGCCTGAGTGTTGGGGAGCCGAAGCCGCGGATGTACGAGATGCTGGACGCACTGGAGCCCGCACTGAATCCGCGCCTGCCGCGGTACCTGATGGGTGTGGGCTATCCGGACGACCTGGTGGAAGCGATCCGGCGTGGCATCGACATGTTCGACTGCGTCGCGCCGACGCGGAACGGCCGCAACGGCACGGCGTGGGTCGCACACGGCGGTCAGGTCAATGTGAAGGCCGCGCGCTACCGGCTGGACGAGCGGCCGCTCGACCCGACGTGCGACTGCTACACGTGCAGCAATTTCAGTCGCGCGTACCTGCGTCACCTGGTAGCGGCGGGCGAAGTGCTCGCACTGCGGCTGGTGTCGCTGCATAACCTGCGCTTTCTCGTGAGCATCGCGCAGCAGGCTCGAACAGCGATCCTGAACGGTGAGCTGATGCAGTGGAGTGAGGACTGGCTCGCGCGCTTCCGCGGGAGCCGTGAACCGATAACGGAGACGGTCTGAACATGGACATGCTGCTCATGCTGGCGCTGCAGGCGCCCGCCGCACGGAACCCGCTGCTGGGTCCCGGCATCACGATGGTTTCCTTCATCCTGATCATGTACTTCCTGATCATCCG
>DASUXU010000038.1:0-8214 GCA_036377735.1 Longimicrobiales bacterium | reverse complement strand
GCGAACGGCGACCTGACGCGCAAGATCACGGCGGAGGCCTCCGGCGAGATCATGCAGATCAAGGAAGTCATCAACACGATGGTGGACCGTCTGTCGGTCTTCGCCGTGGAGGTGACGCGCGTCGCAAAGGAAGTCGGTACGGAGGGCCAGCTCGGTGCACAGGCGGAGGTGCCGAACGTCGCGGGCACATGGAAGAACCTCACGGACAACGTGAACTTCATGGCCGCGAACCTGACGGACCAGGTCCGCAACATTGCGCTCGTCACGACTGCCGTCGCAAAGGGTGACCTGACGCAGAAGATCACCGTCGACGTACGCGGCGAGATCCTCGAGCTGAAGGACACGATCAACGTGATGGTGGACTCGCTGCGTGTCTTCGCGGACGAAGTGACGCGCGTGGCGAAGGAGGTGGGTACGGAGGGCCGTCTCGGCGGCCAGGCGGAGGTGCCGGGAGCGACGGGTACGTGGCGCGCGCTGGTCGACAACGTGAACCAGCTGGCGAACAACCTGACGATCCAGGTGCGTGCGATCGGCGAGGTCGCAACGGCAGTGACGAAGGGCGACCTGACGCGGTCGATCGCGGTGGAGGCACGCGGCGAGCTCGACGAGCTCAAGGGCAACCTCAACCAGATGATCTTCAACCTCAAGCAGACGACGGAACGCAACGAGGAACAGGACTGGCTCAAGACCAACCTCGCCAAGTTCAGCCGCATGATGCAGGGCCAGAAGGATCTGTCGACGGTGTCCCAGCTCATCATGTCGGAGCTCACGCCGCTGGTCGGCGCGCAGTACGGCGCGTTCTACATGGGCGAGTCCGAGTCCGACGCACTGCGGCTGGTCGCGTCCTACGCGTACCGCGAGCGGAAGAACCTGTCGAACGTGTTCCGTCCGGGTGAGGGCCTGGTCGGCCAGGCGGCGCTCGAGCGGAAGCCGATCGTCATCTCGAACGTGCCGGACGACTATGTGAAGATCTCGTCGGGGCTCGGCGAGGCCGCGCCGCGCAACCTGATCGTGATCCCGGTGCTGTTCGAGGGTGAAGTGAAGGCGGTGATCGAGCTCGGCTCATTCAACGCGTTCAACCAGAATCAGCAGACGTTCCTGGACCAGCTGGCGGAGTCTGTGGGCGTGGTGATCAACATGATCTCCGCGAACATGCGGACGGAGGAGCTGCTGGAGCAATCGCAGGCGCTGACACAGGAGCTGCAGAGCCAGTCGCAGGAGCTGCAGGCGCAGCAGGAAGAGCTGCGTCGCACGAACGCGGAGCTGGAGGCGCAGGCGAAGACGCTGCGTGCCTCGGAAGAGCAGCTGCGGGAGCAGCAGGAGGAGCTGCAGCAGGTCAACGAGGAGCTGGAGGAGAAGGCGTCCCTGCTGGCCGAGCAGAACCGCAAGGTCGAGCAGAAGAACCGGGAGGTCGAGCAGGCGAGGATGGACATCGAGGACAAGGCCGAGCAGCTGGCCGTGTCGTCGAAGTACAAGTCCGAATTCCTGGCGAACATGTCGCACGAGCTGCGCACGCCGCTGAACAGCCTGCTGATCCTGGCCAAGCAGCTCGCGTCGAACCCGGACGGCAACCTCACGGAGAAGCAGACCGAGTTCGCACAGACCATCCACAGCGCGGGCACGGACCTGCTGTCGCTGATCAACGACGTGCTCGACCTCTCGAAGGTCGAGGCGGGCAAGATGGATGTTCATGCGACGCCGGTATCGATCCCCGAGCTGAACGAGTTCTTCGAGCGGACGTTCCGCCCAGTCGCCGATTCGAAGGCGCTCGACTGGCGCATCAACGTCGCACCGGACACGCCCGACACCATCATCACCGACAAGCAGCGCGTGCAGCAGGTGCTGAAGAACCTGCTGTCGAATGCGTTCAAATTCACGGACAAGGGGTCGGTCACGCTGAGCATCCGGAACGCGACGGGTGAGCGGTTCAACAATCCGGCACTGCGAAGCGAGCCGGCCGTGATCGCATTCGAGGTGAAGGACACGGGCATCGGAATCGCGCGCGAGAAGCAGCGCCTGATCTTCGAGGCGTTCCAGCAGGCGGACGGCAGCACGAGCCGGAAGTTCGGCGGCACCGGCCTCGGCCTGTCGATCAGCCGCGAGCTCGCCCGCCTGCTGGGCGGCGAGATCCAGGTGGCGAGCGGCGAAGGCACGGGAAGTACGTTCACGATGTTCCTGCCGCAGAGCTACAGCGCGCCGCCGGAGGACACGGTGTCGACGCCGGCGCGGCCGTCATCAGGTCGTCCTCAAGTGGAGCGGAGAAGCCATCCGCATCTGCGCGAGGTCGTGGAGGACATGCGCTCCTCGAAGGAGCCGATGGATAATCCGCTCGACGACGACCGCAACGACCTCACCTGCGGCGACCGCACGCTGCTCGTGATCGAGAACGATGTATCATTCGCGAAGATCCTGCGGGACCTGGCGCGTGAGAAGTCATACCGCGCGCTGGTCGCACTGGATGGCGAGACGGGGCTGCGCCTGGCCCACGAACACCGTCCGGACGCGATCACCCTGGACATGGACCTGCCCGGCATCGACGGCTGGCAGGTGCTCGACCGCCTCAAGCACCACCCCGACACGCGCCACATCCCGGTGCACATCGTGTCCGGCGTCGGGCGACGGCAGGAGGGTCTGCGCGCCGGCGCTCTGTCCTTCCTGGAGAAGCCGGTGAGCCGCGAGTCACTGATGGAGACCATCGACAACATGTCCGGCTTCATCGAGCGCGGTGTTCGCAATCTGCTCGTCGTGGAGGATGACGAAACCCAGCGGAAGGCGATCATCGAGCTGATCGGTGATGACGACGTGAACATCACGGCGGTCGGGTCGGCCGCCGAGGCCATCGAGCGGCTGCAGGCGGAGAAGTTCGACTGCATGGTGCTCGACCTCGGCCTGCATGACTCCAACGGCTTCGACCTGCTCGAGCAGATCCGGCGCGACGAGTCGATCCAGGACATCCCGATCATCATCTACACGGGGAAGGACCTGTCGCCCGAGGAGGAGACGCAGCTCCGGAGGTATGCGGACACGATCATTGTGAAGGATGCGCGCTCGCCGGAGCGCCTGCTCGACGAGACCGCACTGTTCCTGCACCGCGTGGAGGCCAGGCTGCCCGAGGAGAAGCGGCGGATGCTGGAACAGCTGCACAGCACCGAGTCGGTGCTGGCCGGGCGCAAAGTCCTGATCGTGGATGACGACCTGCGCAACATCTTCGCACTTACGGCCGTGCTCGAGGCGAACGGAATGGTGGTCGTGTTCGCGGAGAATGGCAACGACGCGATCGAGCGGCTGGCGCAGAATCCGGACACCGAGCTGGTCCTGATGGACGTCATGATGCCCGGCAAGGATGGGTACGAGACCACGCGCGAGATCCGCGGCATGCAGGCGTTCCGCCAGCTGCCGATCATCGCGCTGACGGCCAAGGCCATGAAGGGAGACCGCGAGAAGTGCATAGCGGCGGGCGCGTCCGACTACGTGACGAAGCCCGTGGACACCGACCAGCTTCTGTCGTTGATGCGTGTCTGGCTCTACCGGTAAGGCCCGCACGAAGGTCGCGCTGGCGCACGCGCCGCCGACGTACCCGCGGGATCTCGAGACCATCGAGGTCCAGCTGCTGCTGGAGGGCATCTTTCAGCAGTACGGCTTCGACTTCAGGTCGTACGCGTATACGTCCCTGAAGCGGCGTCTGTGGAAGCGGATCCAGGCGGAGGGTCTGACGTCGATCAGCGCCCTGCAGGACCTGGTGCTGCATCATCCGGAAGCCATGGAACGTCTGCTGCTCGACCTGTCGGTCAATGTGTCGACGATGTTTCGTGACCCGGAGATGTATGCGGCGTTCCGGCTGGAGGTTGTGCCGCTGCTGCGGACGTATCCGTTCGTGCGCATATGGCACGCGGGGTGCTCGACCGGCGAGGAAGTGTACTCGCTGTCGATCCTGCTGCAGGAGGAGGGGCTTGGTGACCGGGTGCGTGTCTATGCCACCGACATCAACGAAGCGGTGCTTCAGGTGGCCAGGGAGGGCATCTACCCGATCGAGAAGATGCAGGAGTACACGCACAACTATCAGGCGGCCGGCGGCGAGCGCGCGTTCAGCGAATACTACACTGCGAACTACGACGGCGCGCGGTTCGATCCGGCGCTGCGCCGCAACGTGGTATTCTCGCAGCACAACCTGGTCACGGACCGCTCCTTCGCCGAGTTCAACGTGATCTTCTGCCGGAACGTGATGATCTACTTCGACCGTAAGCTCCAGGAGCGCGTGCACGGCCTGTTCTACGAGAGCCTCGCGCGCTTCGGCATCCTGGTGCTGGGCCACAAGGAATCACTGCGGACGTCGCGGTTCGAGAATCTGTACGAGCCGCTGGACGCGAAGCACAAGATCTACAGGCGGATCGAATGACGGCGCGCTCCCTGATCACGATCGGCACGTCGGCGGGCGGCCTGCACGCGCTGACGATCGTGCTGGCGGGCCTGCGTCCGCCGTTCGACGTCCCTGTCGTGGTGGTGCAGCATCGTTCGCCGAGCTCGCACGACCTCGCGCATGTGCTGCAGGACAGCACACAGCTGATCGTGGAGGAAGCGGAGGACAAGGTGATCCTGGAGGATGGCCACGTCTACATTGCGCCGGCGGACTACCACGTGCTGATAGGTCCGGGAGAGCTGGCACTCACGATCGATGAGCCGGTCCGATACAGCCGCCCGTCGATCGACGTGTGCTTCGAGTCCGCGGCGGAGTCGTACGGTTCCGGCGTGATCGCCGTGATCCTGACGGGTGCGAACCAGGACGGCTGCCGCGGCGCCCGCCGGATCGCCGAGGCCGGCGGACAGGTGATCGTTCAGGACCCCGCAACGGCGGAGTCCCCGACCATGCCGCTGGCCGCGTCGAAATCCGTGGAGGGCGCGATGGTCATGCCGCTCGAGGAAATCGCCGGCGCGCTCATGTCCATGACGACCATGCCGGTGCCGCACGTGCGTGGAGGAGTGAAATGAGCGATCGCACTGCGCGCATCCTGATGGTGGACGACCGTCCGGAAAACCTGCTCGCGCTGGAGGCGCTGCTCGAGCCGCTCGGCCACAGGCTGGTGCGCGCGAACTCCGGCCGGGAGGCGCTGCGCGCGCTGCTGCGCGACGACTTCGCCGTCATCCTGCTCGATGTGCAGATGCCGGAAATGAATGGTTTCGAGACGGCGACACTGATCAAGACGCGCGAGCGCTCGCGCTCCACGCCCATCATCTTCCTTACGGCACTGAATACGGAGGAACAGCACGTCTTCGAGGGCTACTCGGTCGGCGCGGTGGACTACATGTCCAAGCCGCTGAACCCGGAGATCCTGCGCTCGAAGGTGTCCGTGTTCGTCGAGCTGTACCTGAAGAATGAGGAGCTGCGCGACAAGGAGCGTCGTCTGCAGGAGGCGGAACGGCGCGCACTCGAGGTGCGACATGTGGCGGAGCTGTCCGCGACGGAAGCGCGCTTCGAGGAGATCCTCGCGTCCGCGAATGACGCGATCATCACGTTCAGCGAGGATCGCTGCATCAAGCTGTTCAACCGCGCCGCGGAATCCATGTTCGGCTATCGCGCGGAGGACGCGCGGAGCAGGGAGATCCTGGAGCTGATCACCGAAGAGCACCGGGAAGATGTGCGGAGCGAGATCGAAGCGATGGTTACGTCTGCGCCGGAAGACGGGCGGACAATGCTGGTGGGCGGACTGCGAGCGGACGGCCATGAGATCCCGGTCGAGATCTCGCTGTCGCGACAGCAGGACTCCGGCGTGCCCGAGTACACACTGATCTGCCGCGACGTGCGTGACCGTGTGGCTGCGGATGCGGCCCTCCGCCAGGGCGCCGAGGAGCTCCGGACCCTGAACGCGGAGCTGAGCCGTCGCCAGGAAGAGCTGGAGCGGGCGATGGGTGCGCGCAGCCGGTTCTATGCATCCATGAGCCACGAGCTGCGCACGCCGATCAATGCGATCCTGGGTTACAGCTCGCTCATGCTCGACAACATCTACGGCCCGCTGAACGAGGCGCAGCAGGCTGGACTGGAGCGGACGTACCGCGCGGGGAAGCATCTGCTGGAGCTGGTGAACGACATCCTCGACCTGTCCAAGATGGAGGCAGGGAAGGTGGACATCGCGGCGGAGCAGGTCCGGTTCCCGGACGTGATCGACGAGCTGTTCGCGACCGTCCGCCCGCTCGCCGACACGCACACGTGCGAGCTGACACTGAAGCACGAGGGCGAGCCGATCTCCGTGCTGACGGACGCCCGGCGGGTGCGGCAGATCCTGCTCAACCTGTTCTCGAACGCGATCAAGTTCGGGAAGGGCAAGCCGATCGAGGTGGCGAGCCGGAGCACGGAGGGCGGCGGCGTCGTGGTCTCGGTGACGGACCACGGCAGTGGTATCGAGCCGGACGACCTGTCGCGGATCTTCGAGGAGTTCGTGCAGCTCGGGGCGTCCACGCAGGAGGGCACGGGACTCGGCCTGCCGATCTCGCAGCGACTGGCCGAGCTGCTCGGCGGCTCGCTGCGCGTGGAATCGGAGCCTGGCGTGGGGAGCACGTTCTGGCTGGAGCTGCCCCGCGACAGTACACACCCGGAGGAGGGGCGCCCGCCCCGGTCCGTGGCCGCCCGAGCCTGACCGCAAATGGTGGATCCGGGCAGGTTGACGCACCCTCCCGCCAGCGCGATACTATCCGCGGCGCGGTGATTTCTCCCGACTTGACGGACCGCGCTTCGAGGCGTCAGCTGCATTGGCTGGCGGCCCGATCCGTCTAAGTCGCGGGGCCGGGCCTGCGATCAATCAATCGCGGGCCTTTTTCGTTCCCGCCGATGCCAACCGTATGCGAGGAAAAATGGCAACACCAGGGGCGCACTCCTACACGTTCTCATCCGAGTCGGTCTCCGAGGGACATCCGGACAAGGTCTGTGACTACGTTTCCGATTCGATCCTCGATGCGCATCTCGCGCAGGACCGGAACGCACGGGTTGCGTGCGAGACGCTCGTCAAGGAAGGCACGCTCGTGCTGGCCGGCGAGATCACGTCGAATGCGAAGGTGAACGCGGAGGAAGTCGCGCGGAACGCCGTGCGCGAGATCGGCTACACGGATGCGGGCGAGGCCTTCTGCGCCGACCGCATCGAGATCATCACCCGCCTCTCGGAGCAGGCGCAGGAGATCTCGAAGGGTGTCAGCCGGTCGGATGAGGCGCGAATGGACCAGGGCGCCGGCGACCAGGGGATCATGTTCGGCTACGCGACAGACGAGACCCCCGAGCTCATGCCCCTCCCGATTCACCTCGCCCACAAGCTCTCCCGCACCATCGCACAGCACCGCCACGCCGAAAAGGTCAACTGGCTCCGCCCCGACGCGAAGACGCAGGTGGCCGTGGTGTACAGCGACGGCGCGCCCGTCGAAGTGACGGATGTGCTGATCTCGACCATGCACGCCGCTGACGTTTCGCAGAAGGACATTCAGGCGTACATGCGCGAGTACGTCGTGCCCGAGGCGCTTGGTGAGTGGAACAGTGCGTCGCTGAGCCTGGTGGTGAACCCGTCGGGCAGCTTCATCCAGGGTGGACCGTCCGCGGACGCGGGCGTCACCGGCCGCAAGATCATCGTCGACACGTACGGCGGCATGGGCCGTCACGGCGGCGGCGCATTCAGCGGCAAGGACCCGTCGAAGGTCGACCGCAGCGGTGCGTACTTCTGCCGCTACGTCGCCCGCCAGGTGGTGCTCGAGGGTCTGGCGAAGCGCGCCGAGATCCAGGTGGCCTATGCCATCGGGCTCGCGCAGCCGGTGTCGGTGAAGGTGGACACGTTCGGCACAGGTGATGAGCTCGCGGCCGAGGAGTTCGTGAAGGGCTTCGACTTCCGCCCGCGCGCCATCATCGAGACACTCGACCTGCTCCGCCCGATCTATCGGTCGACCACCAACTACGGCCACTTCGGCAAGCCGGAACTGCCGTGGGAGACGTCCAAGGTGGCGCAGCGGCCGGCGGTGGCAGTCTCGGCCTGAGCCACACCGCCGCCGGCGACATCAGCGCCGCCCGGTCCATTGTGGCCGGGCGGCGCTTTTTTGCGCCTTTCTTCCGGACCACCCTTCGATGCTTCGGTGTAGACCCTTATTCACATGCAGGTGTTCTGGCCGCGTCCCCCGGCATCGGTAACGATGCCGTACAATTGACACACTTCCGCGACAGCCAGGGGATTGCAGCCGATCGTTCCC